>JAYTIQ010000249.1:0-4297 GCA_043731705.1 Rugosibacter sp. | reverse complement strand
CAGGTTGTGCGGGCGATACAGACCGTGCATTGGCAGGCTTTTTGACATGATCTGCGCGTCTAGCCGCCGTGTTGCCAGCGCCGACTTTTTCAGCGCTTTGCGTCTCGTTGGGAACTTTTTTTGCCTGGCTCGGTTCATCGCTCATGCGCATGGTGAGCGCAATTCGCTTCCTCACCAAATCCACTTCCAGCACCTTCACCTGCACCACATCGCCCGCCTTGACCACTTCATGCGGGTCTTTGACAAACCGGTCAGCCAGCGCCGAGACATGCACCAAGCCATCCTGATGCACGCCGATGTCCACAAACGCGCCGAAGTTGGCCACATTGGTGACCACGCCTTCGAGCCGCATGCCGGGGGTCAGATCCTTCATGTCTTCGATGCCGTCCTTGAAGCTGGCGGTCTTGAACTCCGGGCGCGGGTCGCGGCCGGGTTTTTCCAGTTCTTTCAGGATGTCCTGCACGGTGGGCAGGCCGAATTTTTCATCAACATATTTTTTTGCCTCAATCGCCCGCAAGCGGTGGGCGTCTCCCATCAGTTCGCGCAGCGAATTTGCCTTGATATCGGCCAGAATCCGCTGCACGACCGGGTAGGCTTCCGGGTGCACAGCAGAAGCGTCGAGCGGATTGACGCCATTCATGACACGCAAAAAGCCCGCTGCCTGCTCGAAGGTTTTATCCCCAAGGCGTGGCACTTTGAGCAACTCAGCGCGGGATTTGAAAGCGCCGTGAGCGTCACGATGGGCGACGATATTGGCGGCCAGCGTCGTGTTAAGGCCGGAAATGCGCGTGAGCAAAGGCACGCTGGCCGTATTCACGTCAATGCCAACGGCATTGACGCAATCCTCCACCACCGCATCCAGGCTCTTCGCCAGCCGGGTCTGGTTGAGGTCGTGCTGATACTGGCCCACGCCAATGGATTTCGGGTCGATTTTCACGAGTTCAGCCAGCGGGTCTTGCAAACGGCGGGCGATTGAAACAGCGCCACGCAAAGAGACATCCAGCTCGGGGAATTCCTTGGCGGCCAGTTCCGACGCGGAATACACCGAAGCGCCCGCTTCAGACACCACCACGCGGGTGAGCCCTAATTCTGGATGGCGTTGCGCCAAATCACCGGCGAGTTTTTCCGTTTCGCGGCTGGCTGTGCCATTGCCGATACTGACCAACTGCACGCCGTGGCGTTGGGCCAGTTGGCGCAAGGTAGCCAGGGAGCCTTCCCAATCGCGGCGTGGCTCGTGCGGATAAATGGTGGCGGTATCCAGCAGCTTGCCGGTAGCATCCACCACGGCGACCTTGACGCCCGTGCGGATGCCGGGGTCCAGCCCCATCACGGTCTTGGGTCCGGCGGGGGCGGCCAGCAGCAAGTCATGCAGGTTGCGGGCAAAGACGCGAATCGCTTCTTGCTCAGCGCGTTCGCGCAGCTGCAGCATCAATTCGCTCTCCAGATGCAGCGAGAGCTTGACGAGCCAAGCCCAGCGCGCGGTTTCCAGCAGCCATTTATCACCCGCCCGGCCTTGATCCGCAAAACCGACATGCCGTGTCACGATAGCGATGCAGGGCGAACTCTCTGGCGGCTCGCGCAATTCGGATTCCGTCTTGATCGTCAAGCGCAGCATGTCTTCATTGCGCCCGCGAAACATCGCCAGCGCCCGATGCGAAGGCACGGTTTTCAAGGCTTCCTTGAAATCGAACCAGTCGCGGAACTTGGCGCCCTCGGTCTCCTTGCCCGCCACGACGGTTGACACCAGCAGCACGCTGTCCACCAGAAACGCACGCAGTTTTTCCAGCAGGGCCGCATCTTCACTGTAGCGCTCCATCAGAATCTGCCGCGCCCCATCCAGCGCCGCTTTCACATCCGGCACATGCTTTTCCGGCGGCTCGGCGGCTAGGTTAAGATATTTCTCAGCTTCAGCTTCCGGGTTTAGCGCCGGGTCATTCACCAGCGCATCGGCCAGCGGTTCCAAGCCCGCCTCGCGGGCGATTTGCGCCTTGGTGCGGCGCTTTTGCTTATAGGGCAAGTACAAGTCCTCTAACCGCTGCTTGGTTTCAGCAGCGGCGATGTCAGCTTCCAACTGCGGCGTGAGCTTGCCTTGTTCCTCAATGCTATGACGAATCGCGCTGCGACGCTCCTCTAACTCACGCAGGTAAGACAAGCGCTCAGCCAAGAGGCGCAGCTGCGTGTCGTCGAGATTGTCGGTCGCTTCCTTGCGATAGCGGGCGATGAAAGGCACGGTGGCACCTTCGTCCAGCAGGGCAATGGCGGCGGCAACCTGGGCTGGGCGGGCGTTGAGTTCAGTGGCGATGCGTTGTTCGATGGAGGGCAACATGATGAACGACGTAAAAGAAATGCAGGGCGCGCACTATGCCGTAGAGCCGCGAATCTGGCAATGGCTTGACATTCCCGTATGCGTCACCCAAATGAAAAGAAGATCAGTCTTGAAACCTGATCTCCTGCCGTGAATAAAAACATGTCCGCCTTCAGACTTTAGAAAAATCCTTTGGGGATGAGCCAAAAATTACGCGCCTGCCGTTCGAGGTCTTCACGAAAATCCGGATGAGCGATGGAAACCATGGCCTTGGCACGTTCGGGAACGGATTTTCCCTTGAGGTTGACGATGCCGTATTCGGTGACGACATACATCATGTCGCTGCGCGATGAGGTAACTACATTGCCCGGAGTCAGGCTCAGCACAATGCGGCTCTTGCGCATGCCGTTGCGCTCATAGGTAGAGGACATGCATACAAAGGATTTGCCACCTTTGGAAGCATAGGCTGCGCGCACGAACTGCGCCTGTCCACCCGATCCACTGATATGGCGATAGCCATCTGATTCGCTGGCAGCCTGACCCTGCAAATCCATTTGTGTCGTGGTGTTGATGGCCGTTAGGCGGTCGTTGCCCATGATGACGTGCGGCAAATTGGTCAGCTCGATATGGCAGCATTGGATGTCATGGTTGCGGTTAATGGTGTTGTACATGGACTGTGTGCCCAAAGCGAAGGTACACACCAGCTTGCCCGGGTTGATTTGCTTTGCCGCGCCAGTGACAATGCCCGCTTTGTACAGGTCGATGATGCCATCGGTGAGCATCTCGGTATGCACACCCAGATTCTTTACGCTACTTTGCAGCAATAGCGAGCATACAGCGTTGGGCATCGCGCCAATGCCGATTTGCAGGCAGGCACCATCCTCAATCTCAGCCGCGATCAGGTGCGCCACGGCACGGTCGACGTCGCTCGGCGGCTGACTGGGCAGCTCCGCTATCGGGCTGTGGTCGCCTTCGATGATGAAATCCACTTCACTTGCATGCACCCCATTCTGGTTACCATAAAGGTAAGGCATGCTCTCTGTGACTTCAACCACCACGATTTTCGAGCGTGTAACAAGCTCCCGATTCCACAAGTTGGTCGCGCCAAAGTTAAAATATCCGTTCTCGTCTATCGGGCAGGCTTTGAGCACGACAATTTCGGGTGGATTGATATAACGGCGGTAGTAATCGGGAATCTCACCCAAATTGCAGGGAATGTAGTTTGCCAGGCCAAGATCGGCCTTCTTGCGGTCGTAACCACTAAAGTGCCAGCTAAACCAGTGAAAATGTTCACGCTCTGGGTCTGCCTCCAATACCGCGCGCGGGCGGACGCTCAACCCCGAGCGAATATTCACGCTATGTAACTCGTTTTTGCGGGCAGCCAGCGCCAGGTCAAACACATCGGGCTGAGACAGCGAAACGCTGTAGTCAACCCAGTCGCCGGAATTCACCAAGCTGGCAGCCTCGCTTGCCGATAGCTTGCGTGCCGTTTTTTTACTTGTAGGCAGCGTCATGCGATCCTCGAATAATTATTTTTCATCCGCATCAACAGTCAGCTCTTGGTATTCTTACCCAAAATATCGAAAGTAGAAACGCAGAAATGAAAATTCAGCGGCCCCCTGTTGCAAGGCGATACTATCATCGTATCAGCAGCGCCGACTTTTCATGAGCGTCGGCGTTGCGCATGTTTCCAGTGGCATAGCAAAATGATTTGAATCATCGCCACAGGCCGAACAGTTCGCGCAGGCTATTCACGGTGTGATGTTCGCTTTGCGCTGACTCGTGATCCAGCTCCGGTTCCTTGATCGTGAATTCTTTCAGCTTGGCTTATGTACGCGGGCGTACAGAACAAAGGGAAATCAAAGCAAATAATTTGCCCATATTCTCAGCCGCCCATTTGTTTATTATTTATCAGCTGGCGGGTTTCGGCTTCCGGTTGTGCTTATTTTCGTGAGTCTGTTTTTTGTATTTTTATGATTAATAAAATGTCCC
>JAYTIQ010000248.1:0-8344 GCA_043731705.1 Rugosibacter sp. | reverse complement strand
CTGCAACACTCGCGGACTATCATTCCATGGTGGTTCCAGGAAAAGGATTTCCCTCAAAATCCATGGTTCAAGGCATTTGGACCGGCAATCTTTTGTGATTCCCAAGAGGTGTTGCAGCCGCCAAGGTCAGCAGGCTTGATGTTTGGTGCTTGCATTTATGTGGATGATCCTACCGCTCAATCCTATCTTTATGTTCCAGGCCAACGCCGTGTCCGTAAAGCGCCTGAAATTGGTTTTCACGATAGCCCGGCGTTTGGTTCTGATGGTCAGCGTACGGCAGCAAGCCGCTGGATGCACTATTTTGGTGGGGCGGATTCCCGGCACGATCGCAAGCTGCTGGGTCGCAAAGAGATGTTTGTTCCCTATAACAACTTCAAGCTAACACAGGAAAGTGTTGGGTTCGATCAAATTTTTGGCAAGAAGCATATCAACCAGGATTTGATTCGCTATGAGTTGCACCGGGTTTGGACTATCGAGGCGAACCTGAAACCAGGACAACGCCATTTGTACAAGCGCCATATCGCGTATTTTGACGAGGATACCTGGGAAGGGTTGGGATTCGCGGTGTATGACAATAGTGACAGACTGTGGCGTGTAGGCGAGCAATATCTAGTGTACAACTATGATCCCAAGTTTGTTGGTATCTATGGTGATAGCCAGATTGATTTGATCAATGGCCGTTATACCAGCTATAACTATTGGTATCGTCAAGCATCCAAGGCTGCCAATTTCAAGAATCCGATAATTTCTTCAGATTCATCGAAGGTACCATTCAGCATTGATGTGTACACACCGCAAGGCCTGCGTAACATGGGTACTCGGTAACTAGGCTGGGTTTTTGAAAGCTTATTTTGAAAGCTTACAAACGCGAGAAACTTGACCTGCTTGAGTTTCTCGCGTCCTTTCACGCATGATCTCGAACTGATCCTACTTATTATTCATGAAAAAGACGCTTATTTTTAGTTTGGCGTGGCTGGGTTGCACGCTGGGCTTTGTTTCTGCCAGCTTTCCCACGGATGCAACTGCGCAAATCATACAGGCAACCATACCTGATACTCCAGTCGCAGCGAAGATCGTCCCCCGGGCAACTCACGCCCGGTTTATGTCGATAGCTATAAATCAGGAGGGCGGGCTACTGGCTGTTGGAGAACGGGGGATTATTATCCGGTCGACTGATCAAGGTGCGACATGGAAGCAAATGCCTTCGCCAGTAGATATTACTCTCGCTTCGGTGCTGTATGAAACCAGCCAAAAAGTATGGGCAGTAGGGCAAGCAGCCACTATTTTGCGATCTGAGAATGGCGGTCAGACATGGAGAATAATGCACTATAAGCCGTCAGATTTACGTTATTACCTCAAGGTAGTGATTCGTAACGGAGTGATTTACATCACTGGCAGTGATGGCGAGTTGTTTACAAGCCGTGATGATGGGGCTAAGTGGCAAATGACTACGATGGATACAGGAGAGATGGTTCCCCATCTGTTTTCTCTTGCATTCGTTGGACAAACAGGGATATTGAGTGCGGAGCGTGGCTCGGTATTTTTACGTGACGGTGATGATGGCGTATGGAAGCCACTTGCTGTTGCCTATAACGGGTCCTTTTTTGGCGTCACGTCTTTTGCCGATCACTTTTTGCTGTTTGGCATGAGTGGGCGCGCTTTTTTGGTAAATCCTGATGGCAGCAACCAACGAATTGTAGATACTCGCACGACACAATTTTTGCTCGATGCAGCCGTGCTACCCGAACAAAATCAGGCTTTGATGGTAGGCCGAGGAGGGGCAATTGTGGTTGTCGATGCCAACGGGCAGGTGATTAAAAGCTATCAAAGGCCTGACAATGCTGATATCACTGCCATCGCAGTGCACGGGGATGCTGTTTACCTCACCACGATGAAAGGTGGTGTGCAGCGATTTAAGACAAGCGACTTGTTGCAAGGTGCAGAGGCATTGCCAACAGCTATCTCAAAATAATAAAAACCAATCCAATCCATAATTACCTTTTTACGCAGGTAGGAAAGAGGAATAAACATGAGTGAAATGAATCATTCGAGCGGAGTGCTGCACCGTATTTCGACGACGTTTGCAGACTTACTGATACGCCACCGTGTCGGTATTTTATTGGCCAGTGTTTTACTGACCGCGTTTTTTGGTTATCGGGCGTCCTTGCTCCACATTAGTGCCGGGTTCGATAAGAGTATTCCGCTGTCTCATCCGTACATGAAAACCTTTACCGAGTTTCGTAATATTTTCGGGGGGGCGAATCGAGTGACAATTTTTGTGCGGGATGAATCTGGCAACATGTTTAATCCGGAATGGTTTCGCACTTTTGAAAAAGTAACCGGGGACGTGCTGGTCATGCCAGGTGTTGATGCGCGCACCGTGACATCCATTTTTACACCTAACGTTAATTTTGTTGCTGTGAGCGAAATCGGGTTTGTGGGCTCACGCATTGTGCCTGCTAACTTTACACCGACCCCTGAGGGTATTGATCAGGTTAAAAGCAATCTTGCAAAATCGACTGAAGTCGGCAAAACGGTAGCTACTGATTTATCAGGTGCTTTGGTAGTTGCCGATCTGATTGAGCGTGATCCTGTTACGGGACAAGAAATTGATTATGGCAAGTTTGCAAAACAGCTGGATGCCCTGAAGACAAAATATGAGAAAGCGGGCATCAAAATACACATTACTGGTTTTGCCCCATTTGTCGGCTATGTCATCGAAGGTATTCAAGGCGTGATCAAGTTTTTTGGGGTTACTTTTTTATTGACATTTGTTTTGCTGCTTTTTTTCTCTGGCTCATGGAAACTTGCATTGTCGTCCATGGTTGTCTCACTGGCCGCTGTGATCTGGCAATTAGGCGCTATCCAAATGCTGGGTTTTGGTTTGGACCCCATGTCGATTTTGGTGCCTTTCCTGATTCTCTCCATCGGTGTGAGTCATGCGGTACAAATGACCAATGCATGGCGCATGGCTGTGGTTGATGGAGAAACGCCACAACAAGCCTCGCATACAGCGGTTTATCAGCTACTAGTACCTGGTGCTACGGCAATTTTGGTGGATGCAGTCGGCTTTGCGGTGATCATGCTCATCCCTGTGAAATTGATCGGTGAGCTGGGCGTTTCAGCCAGTATCGGTGTGGGTATCATGTTGCTCACAAACAAGATGATGTTGCCCATCTTTTTATCCTGGACGCAGCTAAATCCTAAAGAGATCGGTCGTGCGCAGAAGATGAAACAATCACGTGACCATTCCATCTGGGCAGTGCTTTCCAAGGTAGCCGATCGCAAGGTAGCGGTCGTTATTTTGGCGTGCGCTCTGCTAATGGGTGTAGCGGGTTATCTGGCTGAACGACGTTTGGTGGTAGGTGATACAGATGCGGGGAGTCCGGAATTTTGGCCTAGCCACGTCTATAACCAAGATATCAATACCATCATCAAACGGTTCTCGGTAGGCCTTGATGAGTTGGTGGTAGTTGCACAGTCTGATGTAACGGAGGCCTGTGTTGATTATTCGGTCATGAAAACCATCGATGATTTTGTCTGGCAAATGGAAAATGTGCCTGGCGTAAAGTCTGTCGTTTCACTGAGTGGAATTGTTCGCGAGCGAAATATTGGCAACTACGAAGCGAATCCGAAATTTCTCGGCCTGCCATTTAACAGCCAGATGATTTCAGCCAATATGTATCGTATCGAAGCTTCTCAAGGCATGTTTTCAAATGATTGCAAAGCCATGCCCATTCGCCTATATCTGACAGATCATAAGGCAGATACTTTGAAGCGGGTGACTACGGCAGTTGAACTCTTCAATAAGTCGCATGGCAATAAACATGTCAACTTGCGGTTAGCCATGGGCAACGGTGGCATCATGGCCGCGACTAACGAAGAGGTGGCGGATGCACAATTGCGTATCAACCTCACCTTGTTTGCTGCGGTGGGTCTTTTTGTTTTCCTGACGTTTCTTTCCTGGCGTGCGACCCTGTGTGCTATGGTGCCGCTGATTCTGGTGGCTTACTTTGCGAACGTCGTCATGGTCAGCATGAGCATTGGTCTGAAGATATTTGTCTTGCCAGTTCTGGCGCTAGGCGTTGGCGTAGGGGTTGATTACAGTATTTATCTTATTGCCCGCATGATGTCGCACATTAAAAACCAGCAAAGCGTCAAAGAAGCGTATGGCAATGCTTTGCGGGAAGTCGGCGTGCCCGTGATCTTCACCTCGATTACCATGAGCGTGGGTGTGGCAACATGGCTTGGGTCTAGCCTGAAATTTCAGGCAGATATGGGCATCTTGTTAGCGTACATGTTCTTCGTGAATATGGTTGGCGCGATCTTCCTGATGCCAGCGATTGCGACATTTCTCTTGAAATCAAAAAAATAGCGTACGCATTATGCGTTCCACAACCAGAGACTATGGTTAAAGTAACTGCTTGCAATTCATCTGCACTTGTACCTGCCAAGGCATTCACGCATGCCTTGGCAGTGGAAGGGGCGCAACGCTGGGTTTTTGTTTCTGGTCAAGTGGCAATTGATGCTACCGGGCAGGTGATTGCATCGGGAGATTTATTCGCACAATTGGAATTGACCTTGCAAAACCTGGGGCATGCGCTTTCGGCAGCGGGTGCGACATTTCGAGATTTAGTCAAAGTGACGATTTTCGTGGTTGATCTTGATCCCGCTGACCTTACAAAAATTCGTGAAGTTCGTTCGCGTTATTTGCCGCAAGACCCGCCTATTGCGATCACTTTAGTAGGTGTTGCGCGGCTGGCTTTTCCTGGGCTGCGTATAGAAATTGAGGGCACTGCAGCGCTGTAATCACCTTAGCCTGAAAAGTCGGCGCTGGTGATGCGGCGCGAAACCTTTAATTCCAGTATTTTTAACGCGAGGTAGGTTCTTCATGTATCAGCAACTCATTCCAATGAGCCTCGTGTTGGTTTTAGGCATCCTGTGGCGAAGCATTGAACCGGCGAACTTGCCACCCATTCAGGTGCGCGCTGTGCTGGGCACATTAGTGATCAATTTCATTGCTCCGGCATTGATTTTAGAAGTGTTGCTCGCGTCCTCGCTGAAAGAAGAGTTATTGCAGGTGCCAGCCACCGGGAATGCAACCATACTGATTATTTTGGCGCTCAGTTTGGCGCTATATACAACGTTGCTCCGCTTAAAGATCATCACCCGTGGGCAAGTGGGCGCGCTCATCCTGGCCAGTGCTTTTGGAAATGGCATGGGTGTGGGGCTGCCAACGGTTTCAGCTCTGCTGGGTGCAGGACAGCGTGATATTCCGGTGATTTATGATTTATTGGCTGCTGTGCCTTTTGTGTGGATTATCGGGGTGATGCTGAGTGCGCATTTCGGGACACGTGTCACTGGGGGTCGCCTGGGGCAAGAGTTGTTACGCCTGCCGCCATTTTGGGCGATGGCAATTGCTTTAGGGTTGCGTTTTTTTAGCGTGCCTATTCCCGAGCCGGTTATGAAAACCCTGCATCTTCTAGGCGGTGCAGCGGTGCCTTTATTACTGCTCATGGTAGGCATGACCTTGCATATGGGGCGGAACATGCGCTGGGGATTGCTGATTCCGGTAGTGGGCTTCAAGTTATTTTTGAGTGCCGGACTAGCCTTGGGCGTGGGGCATCTGGTTGGGCTGAGTGGCGCTACGCTGGCCGCGACAGTGCTCACCGCTGCAGCGCCACCTGTCGCTGTTGGTGTGGCGCTGTGTGATCGCTTTAAACTGGATACCGAGTTGTTCGGTACAGCCATGACCATGACCACGGTGCTGTATGTGGTGCTTGTGCCCTGGCTAGTGACTTGGCTAATGTGAGGCGGGAGTCAGTGGGCGCGGTTTAGAGCAAGTTCAACGGAATTTTGAGGTAACTCACGCCATTGTCTTCCGGTGGTGGCATATCGCCCGCGCGGATATTGACCTGCACAGAAGGCAGAATTAACACCGGCATGTCAAGTGTGGCGTCGCGGGCTTGGCGAACGCGAATGAATTCTGCTTCGCTGATTGCATCGCGCAAGTGAATGTTATTTTTTCGTTGCTCGGCCACTGTGGTTTCCCATGCGGCATCGCGGCCGGCAGGCGGATAGTCGTGGCACATAAAAAGCCGTGTAGTGGGTGGTAGTGTGAATAGCCGCTGTACGGATTGATACAGTGTTTGTGCATCTCCTCCCGGAAAATCACAGCGGGCAGAGCCGACATCGGGCATGAAGAGCGTATCGCCCACAAACACCGCATCATTAAATTGATACGCCATATCAGCTGGCGTGTGCCCTGGAACAAAGAGTGCGCGGCCGGTCAGGTGGCCAACTTGAAAGGTTTCGTTGTCGGCAAAAAGGTGGTCAAATTGCGATCCATTTACAGCGAAATCGGCTTCCAGATGGAACATTTTTTTGAAGACGGTTTGTACCTGGGTGATGTGCTCGCCAATGCCAATGCGTCCGCCAAGCTTGGCTTGCAAATACCGTGCAGCAGATAAGTGGTCGGCATGTGCGTGGGTTTCAAGAATCCAGACTATGGTTAGTTTTTGCTGGCGAACAAACTCGATAACTTGATCGACCAAGTGCATTTTTGTGCGGCCTGACTTTGGGTCGTAGTCGAGCACTGGATCTACGATTGCAACGTGCCCTCCGGGTTCATCAAATACGGTATAGGTTATTGTGCCGGTGGTGGGATCGTAAAACGCTTGGATTTTCGGTTCCATAAAAACCTTTCGTTGTTGTGCATAGTCAGGAATCTTATTGACACAATATTATACTAATATATATAATGTATCAAAGTAAATTATGAGGTTGGTTATGTCCGCAATTGAAAATCCTGATGCGATATTGTCTATTTCTGCAATGCGCGCTGCGGCAGGTGAAACAGCGACTGTGCTGCGAGTTTTATCTAACGAAGATCGTTTGTTATTGCTGTGCCAGATGAGTCAGGGAGAGTATTCGGTAGGCGAGCTCGAGGAATTGCTGGACATTCGGCAGCCGACACTTTCTCAACAATTAACGGTGTTGCGTGCGGAGGGTTTAGTCGATACGCGGCGGGAGGGCAAACGCATTTTTTACAGAGTATCTGATCAAAAGATATTGATGATTTTGACTACGTTATATCAACTTTACTGTCCTAAACCAATAAAGAAATCAAGCAAAGGGAGCGCTGCATGACTATAGATACGATGCATTTCACGCCCATCACTGCACTTCTCGGCGGTTTGCTGATTGGAACGGCAGCTGCGCTGTTCATACTGATCAATGGTCGAATTGCTGGCATTAGCGGCATCATTGGCGGGATATTACGCCCCGTGCCGGGTAATCTGTTGTGGCGGTGGGCATTTGTTTTGGGGCTAATACTGGCACCAAACCTGTATGCGGTTTTCGTTCCTTTACCTGAAATTCAATTGAATAGCGGTTATCCACTGCTGATCACTGCTGGTTTTCTGGTTGGTATTGGTACGCGCTATGGCGCCGGATGCACTAGTGGTCATGGTATTTGCGGTATTTCACGCTTATCGCCACGCTCTGTGATAGCAACTTTACTGTTTGTGGCTGCAGGGATGACGACCGTGTTTGTGACGCGGCATTTACTGGGAGTCAATTAACCATGAACGTCTTTTTTTCGCTGATTGCAGGTCTTGTTTTTGGTCTTGGCTTGATTGTTTCCGGGATGGCCAATCCGGCCAAAGTGTATGGGTTTCTTGATATCACCGGCGCTTGGGATCCTTCGCTGGCTTTTGTAATGATCGGCGGCATTTTGGTGGCAAGTATTGGTTTTTTCTTTGCCGGAAAACGGTCGCAATCATGGCTGGGGTTGCCTTTGCAGATGCCAACTGCACGCGGTATTGATCACCGGTTAGTGCTTGGCAGTTTGCTATTTGGTATCGGCTGGGGGTTGGCTGGTATTTGCCCCGGCCCAGCGCTGGTTTTGGTCGGTGCAGGGGTAGTCAAAGGGGGAATATTTGCCTTGGCCATGCTGTTTGGCATGGCGCTGTTCGAGTTGATTGAGCAGGGTGGGCGTAAGTCACTTGTGAAATAACGGAAACGCGACATGCTGACGGTATTGGTTTTAGGTCTATGCGTCGGCATTGTGCTGGGCTTGACTGGTGCAGGAGGCGGCATTCTGGCAGTGCCTGCGTTGGTATTCAGCCAAGGATGGACTGTAGCGCAAGCGGCACCTATAGGCCTTTTGGCAGTGACAGGTGCTGCCATGCTGGGTGCGGGCGAGGGTTTCTATCTTAAGCTGGTGCGCTATCGGGCCGCATTTTTGATGGCATTGGCCGGAGTTCCCATGACGCCGCTGGGTTTGGCGGTTGCACAAAGAATTTCGGCACAGTGGCTTGCCGCACTATTTGGGTTGACGATG
>JAYTIQ010000247.1:0-2721 GCA_043731705.1 Rugosibacter sp. | reverse complement strand
TTGAGATTGTAGGTGTCGGCGATTTCCTGGATGGCCTTTACATCGCACGGGTGGCCGTAGCAGTGCACCGGCATGATGGCGGTGGTGTGCGGGGTGATGGCCGCTTCGATGCGGGCTGGATCGAGATTCAGTGTGTCAGGATGAACATCGACAAACACGGGTTTGATGCCGTTCCATAGCAGCGAGTGAGCGGTGGCGACGAAGGAATAGGGCGTGGTGATGACTTCGCCCGTGATACGCAGAGCCTGCAGTGCGGTGACCAGGGCCAGGGTGCCGTTGGTGAACAGCGCCAGGTGCGGCACACCCAGGTAGTCGCACAAGGCTTTTTCAAGCTGCTGGTGAAACGGGCCGCCGTTGGTGAGGATTTTGTTAGCCCATATTTTTTCAAGATAGGGGATGAACTCTTCCAGCGGAGGCAGATTAGGCTGGGTAACGTAAATTGGATTGGGATTAGCCATACTTGCTCGTCACCTGATTGTTATGCCATATCGAGGCTTTGCCTAATCCCAACCGCCGTCCCACCAGCGCCGACTTTTTGGAAATGCGGATATTGCAGGATGTCATCGGATGGCCTCCAAAATTAGCTCACGATGAAATGGTCGGCATTCCAGTCCAACAAGTTCGGGGTGTATGCTTTCGCGATATGCAACTTGTCGTACATTAGAAAAGCCTGCCACCCGAAGCGCACTCAAAAGTTCTGGCAAGTCGTAAACAAACTGATGCTCCCAAAGGCGCATACCCTCATTGAACAGGCGGCATGATGTCTCTGAGACCCAGCCAACATCGGCCCACTCGTCTAACTTGCCACTTATATATTGGGCAACCAGCCAGCGCAGGTCAGGCGTACTAACGCGGAAAACGCCGCCAGGTTTCAGCACTCTGCTACATTCCTTGAGAAAAATAATTCCTTCTTCGCGGGTAATGTGCTCAAGAAAATGCTCATTGAAAACTAATTCAACACTTGCATCAGCATAGGGTAAAGGATTTCGAAGGTCAGCATGGGCATCTGCTGTTGGCGAATCGAGATCAACATTAGTCCATCCCTTAATATAGTTTGCACCACAACCTAAATGTAGTTTCATTTTCGACCGCCTAATAATTTGTTATCAAACCTTTGCAAGGAAACTTTGTTTGCCCAGTAGGCAACCCCATAGATAGGGGGGGTTTTTCCTCGTATCACCTGAAAATTAGTAGCGATCGGAACAAAGTCACAAACCTCAACTTTCCCTATTGATAAGTCCTGTGGGATCGAGAGCATTGCCGCGATGGAATAATTTCCCTCTTGCAACCAAACCTTGAACTCCCAATCCATTGTCACAATCTCGCCAGCACTCAGGTTATTTATATGGCATTGTTCAATGCTGGTATCAGAGTAGATGACATCAAACCCATTTCGATCCCTTATGTGGTAGGCCAAGCCAATGGATGCCATGTCCAAATGACATTCAAAAAGCATTTGGAGAATGACAGTTTGCCCAAAAGTAACAAGCTCAAGCTTATGGCCTGACGTGTCAAGCAATTGAACATTTCGCCATTCCGCCATGCCATTCTGTAATCGGTGAAATGCGGCTCGCTTAGCAAAGGCTTGTTGATCCGCCAATTCATCATCGTTGATTACTTTTTCAGTTTTTGTAACCACACTGTCAGATAAATTTTGAAGAGGCTGATTACTCTTCACGCCAAGACCATAGTAGGTTTCAACAACAGTATCCGTCAAGCCAGCTGCGGCGACTATGCCACGATCGAGAAACACAGCCCGGCTACAAAGCGCCTTGACGGCTCCTACATCATGGCTAACAAATAAGACCGTAACACCCGACCCCATTAGTTTTTTCATGTGCTCCATGCATTTCGCCTGAAAAAAAGCATCTCCCACCGAGAGCGCCTCATCAACGACAAGAATATCAGCATCGACATGCACAACAACGGCAAACGCTAACCGGACGTACATACCAGAAGAATAGGTTTTTACTGGTTGATTAATAAACTCACCAATCTCTGCGAAAGAAACAATATCGTCAAAACGCGCATCAATTTCTTCGTTACTTAATCCGAGCACTGCGGCGTTCAAATACACGTTTTCTCGCCCCGTGAATTCGGGGTTGAAACCGGAGCCAAGTTCAAGCAGTGCGGCAATGCGTCCATTGGTTTGAATGCTGCCGCTTGTGGGCGTTAGCGTGCCGCAGATCATTTGCAGCAGGGTGGATTTGCCGCTGCCATTGCGGCCGATAATGCCAACCGTTTCGCCTTTCTTGATCTCAAATGAAACGTCTTTAAGCGCCCAGAATTCGCGGAAGTATTGCTTGGCCGATTGCCCAGCCATGCGTTGCAGGCGGGGGGCAACAAACTGTTTGAGCCGGTCGCGCGGAGTATCGTATATATGGTAGCACTTACTGAGGTTGCTGACGCGGATGGCGATTTCAGAGGACATCTTTTTCCTTTATTTCTTTTTTCTTCACCAGCCACTGTTGATCTCTTTTCAGTTCTGCTGCGAGAGACGCAACGAATATGGATAACTCATGCACGCCCATAGTTGTTTTCAAAGCGAACAATATCGCCCTCACCCCAATACCCGTCGTTTGTGGCGTTTCAATTTGCTTCAGATTACTGGCTCTTGAGCCTGTCCCGGCAAAGGAAGGTCTGCAGGCAAGCCTTCCTTTCCATGTCCCATGCGCGTCATTGCATCGTGGCGCAAACGATTGAAGGTTTCGATCAGCATCA
>JAYTIQ010000246.1:0-12363 GCA_043731705.1 Rugosibacter sp. | reverse complement strand
CGGGCGGCGGCGGCAAGAATCGCTGTTTGCTTTTGCGTGAGTTCAGCGATGCTTTCCGGTGTTTGCCGCCATTTGAGGTCCGGGTTGCGACGCAAGGTTCCCAAGCCGGAGCAGGGGGCATCGACCAGAACGCGGTCTACTTTCCCGGCCAGGCGTTTTACGCGAATATCATTTTCGTTGGCAATCAAAATCGGATGCACATTCGATAGTCCTGCACGAGCAACGCGCGGCTTGAGTTTGGCCAGGCGCTTTTCTGCCACATCCAAGGCATACAACCGACCGGTTGACCGCATCATGGCACCTAACAACAGGGTTTTTCCACCTGCGCCGGCGCAAAAATCCACCACCATTTCGCTGCGCCGAGGGGCCAGCAAATAGCCCAATAACTGCGAGCCTTCATCTTGCACTTCGATGGAGCCATCAAGAAAGAGTGGATGCTTTTGCAGAAAAGGCCGGTTTTTAAGCCGCAACCCAATCGGCGAATAAGGGCAGGGTGAGAGTGTGAGGCCTTCGGTGGTTAATTGAGCCATCACGGCTTCGCGCGTGGTTTTGAGTGTATTGACGCGTAAATCAAGCGGTGCAGGTGTGTTTAAAGCGCGCGCCAAGGCCAGCAGTTGATCGGCGGGCAAGCGTGTGCTCAAGCGCTCGGCTAACCAGTCAGGGAAATCTAGTTGCTCACCGAGGGTGAGCGTGGGTTCTGGCTGGCGGCGAATTTCGGCGAGCCATTCAGCCTCACCGGCTTCGAGTGCGGGTTCCAGTTGTCGCTGCGACATGCCGCGCAAGCGAGACAACGACAGCAACACCAATTCACGCGCTGAAACATGCTGTTTTTTTGTCGGGATAAGCGGAGGAATTAGCGTGCCCAGGCGGGTGAGCAGGCGTTTTCGGCGCAGTACAGCATAGGCGGTTTCTGCGATGAATGCTCGATCCCGCGCGCCGCTTTTTTTGCTGCGAAAAAATGCTGATAGAGCCGCATCCGCCGGTTGTGAAAATTGCAGCAACTGGGTGGTGGCTTCTATCGCGGTATTGAGCAGCCCGGCGGTTAAGCCTTCCTCAGCGGGGGTTGAACCATCCCGGCCTGCATTTTTGTCGCTGTGCACGTTTTGTTTGGGTCGCTGCCAGGTTTTTTTGGCGGATTGCGTTGAATGGGAGCCGGGGGTGCTGCTTCTGGTTTTCAGGTTATTTTTATTCATGAGTGTTCTCGGTGCTTGTATCGTCTGCGAGCTGATCAAAGATACCGCCCTTGCGGTCGGTAAAGCGAATTTTAAGAGGTAGGCCATGCGCGGTTTTGGCAATCCATAGATCGATTGTGTCCTCGCCATTTTTGGTGCGCAGGTGTTGTGTGGCGTGTGCGTGGCCTCGATAAGCCAATGTTTCTTCTCCGATCAGTTCAAAATGGTACCGTTCGAGTTTGCGGCCCGTGGCAATGAATAAATCAATGGACGTCATGGGATGATCCATCGCCGCTTGCAGTGCGAGTTGGTAATACATCGACAGCATATCTTGCGTGCCATCGGCTACCGGCTCTGTACGGTCGGCATAGGTGATGAGATGCCCGGCCCAGTCAAAGTGGGCAGTGTCTTTTTTGTCCTTGCGCTCGTTGCTGAAGGATAGGGGGCGTAAGCCCGCAGCGGTGATTTCTCCCTGACTTTCTTGAACAATCCGGGCGGGCTTGAACAGTGCTGCGAGCCCCGTGGTTTCAGTGATATTCGTGAACGTGTAGTGAATGCCATCGTGCGCCCAAGTGTTGATGGATTGCCCAATGATCAACCCATTTTCGCCCCGCGTGACGATAAAACGCATGCGTCCTTTTTTCGGCAAGGTGAAAGGTACTGCAGGTGGTGAAGCATTGAGTGATGAGATAGCGGGTGGCGCGGGTGTCGATTCGATAGCCGGAGGTTCAACAGCGACTGGTTCGTCAAAAGTCGGCGCTGGTGGGACGGCGATGGCGGTAGTTTCAGTAGATAAATTTGATTCTGTGGTGCCTGCTACTGGCGGAACAGCCAGTACACGGGGATGCGGGTTGGCGCGGTGTGGCTTGGGTGCGGGAGTTGTTGCGGGGGAAGCCACCACATGCGGACGAATGGTGGCACTGGGGTTGTTCGGGGTAGCGGGTATGAGCACCGCATCAAGCCTTGGCGCGGGCTCTTCAGGATTAAGCGTCGGCAACTCCCATGCGGGGCTGAGCAATGCGGCAATGTGCAAAAATGCCGAGGCGACAAGTGCCAATGCGAAAGGCATATCAGGAATCGCACGCCAGGTGATGTAGCGGGGGGTGCAGGGAATCTGCAGGGACGGTGCACTTTACCCGGCCATCAATTAGCTGGACTTGATTGGCTAAAAACCAGCGGGCAACGCACGGGTAAAGCTGATGTTCTGCTGCCAGCACACGGCAAGCCAGACTTCTTTCCGTATCGTCTGGCAAAACAGGAACTGCTGCTTGCGCAATAATTGGTCCGCCATCCAATGCCGAGGTGACAAAATGCACGGTGCAGCCATGAGTTTTAAAACCGGCGGCCAAGGCCTGGGCATGGGTTTTGATGCCCGGAAAGGCAGGCAGCAGCGAGGGGTGAATATTCAGCATGCGGCCGCTAAAACGCGCGACAAAAGCGTCGCTCAAAATACGCATGAACCCAGCCAGAAGCACCAGTTGAGGTGTGTAACTTTCAATTTCATCGGCAAGCGCCCGATCAAATGCTTCACGGCTGGCAAATGCGCGATGATCAATGACTTTTGCAGGGATACCGTAGTTAGCAGCAATCGCCAAACCAGGAGCCTCCGGCCGATTGCTGAAAACCGCCACGCACCGGCCAGGTAGCAGGCCTTCGAGCAAGGCTTGCATGTTGCTGCCTTGTCCTGAAATCAGAATGACGTAGGGTTTCACGGGATGGTCGGTTAATGCGTGTTTTTACTTGATGGCCAGAACGGGCAAGAATACTGCGGTAGCGAGGCTATGCGTCACGTGAACAATGTTGCGGCTGCCTCTATCAGCAATCATGGTAGAGAGCAAATCAAGGTTGCCGATCATCTTGCCGAATTCGCGCTCAAAGCTCAGGTTGGCCGGTTGCTGCGGGGCCGCTATTTCATTGCTCAAAAGTAATAGATTGCCTTCTGCATCGCGTGCATTGGCCAATTTCCAGGCCGCAATTTCGAGATTTCTGGCGCTGTTATAGAGTTTTTGTGGATCTAATGAGTCAAACATGAAAAACTCTGTTTTCTCGCCAAAGGCGATATTGAGCATCCCGCCCGTGCCCGCAATAAATGCCGCTACACGATCGCCTTGATAATCTGTGGAAAGCGCCAGCAATATGGCCTCTGTGCCTTGTTTTTGGCCAATTTCAGGCACACGCCAACCCGTGCGCGGGTCGAGCAGGTGTTCTCGTGTCGCTTCAAGCGTGGGATACCCACTCTTTTTCCACTCTTTCGGATTACGGCGATAGAGCTTTTCGGTCAACACTCGAAGACTTGAAAATACTTCGCGCCGATGGATATCAGCTACGCGGTCAATGTCGCTTTTACCTAATTGCTTAGGTTCAAAGGTCGGCATGGATCTGCCCGCATCACCCATTTGGGCACATCCAGCCAAGAGGGCAGTGAACATCACTAGCCCCATAAGGTTTTTCATATGGTTTTAGCGGTAAAACGATGGCGTAGCCAGGCAATCAGCATGGGGCTGAGTGATACGCCAATGATGCCAAAAATGACTAGCGTCAAATTGGCTTGAACCCAGGGCAAATTACCGAACCAATAACCGGCCAAGGTTAATGAGCCTATCCACACCACGCCACCGATGACATTGAATATGAAAAAACGCCGGTAATGCATGACCCCTACACCTGCCACAAAAGGTGCGAAGGTGCGAATCAGCGGCATGAAGCGCGCAATCACCAGGGTTTTGCCACCATGCGTTGCGTAAAAGGCGTGGGTTTTGTCATAGGCTGCGCGGTTAAAAAATCGCGAGCCTTCGCCCCATTTCAGGATGCGTTGCCCCGCTCTGCGTCCAATACTGTAATTAACGTTATCTCCCAGGATAGCCGCGATCATGAGCACAGACATCAAGGTGGCGAGATTGAATTCCCCACCCGTCGCAGCGCTGGTCGCAGCGAGCGTACCAGCGACAAACAAGAGTGAGTCGCCTGGCAAGAACGGCATGACCACCAAACCGGTTTCACAAAAAATGATGGCAAACAGAATCGCATAGATCCACGTCCCATATTGGGCCAGCAGTGCTGCGAGGTGCTTGTCAATGTGCAGGAATAGATCAAGAAACGGACTAAGGAATTCCATGGGAGAGTACCAGCAAAATAAGCGCTGATTTTACCGGAAGCTATAATCCTTCCCCATGAATACGCCTCGTTCAGAACAAAAAATTCGGCCCTTGCCCGACTTGCTGATTAGCCAGATTGCCGCAGGTGAAGTGGTCGAGAGGCCCGCCTCAGTGCTTAAAGAGTTATTGGAAAATAGTCTGGATGCCGGTGCGACAAAGATAGACGTGACGCTGGAAGAGGGTGGCGTACGACTCATGCGCGTGACGGATAACGGCTGTGGCATGTCAGCGGATGATTTGCCCTTGGCGCTAAGCCGTCATGCGACCAGCAAAATCAGCAGTCTGGAAGACCTGGAGTGCGTTGGCAGCTATGGTTTTCGGGGTGAAGCACTGGCCTCTATTACCGCTGTGGCACGAGTTACTGTAACCAGCCGACAGTTCGGCGCAGCGCACGCCTGGCGTTTGCAGCGGTCGGGGGATGAAGGTGACACGGTTCAACCTGCGGCCTTATCGGCGGGTACGGTGATGGAAGTCGCCGGTTTGTATTTCAACACTCCGGCACGGCGCAAGTTTTTGAAAACGGAAGGCACTGAGTTTGCCCATTGCGACGAGGTATTTCGCCGCATGGCCTTGGCGCGGCCCGATGTGGCATTCAGTTTGATGCACCAAGGGCGCGAAAAGTGGCGTCTTGCCAGCGCCGACTTTTCGCGCAGGGCAAAAGAGATCATCGGCGAGGCGTTTTTTCCTCATGCGCGAGCCATTGATGTGGCTGCCGGGCCGTTGCGGCTATCAGGCCTCGCGGCCATGCCGGCGTATTCGCGCGCAGGGCGAGACGAGCAGTATTTTTTTGTGAATGGGCGTTTTGTACGCGACAAATTACTGATGCACGCAGCACGCCAGGCATATGAAGATATTTTGCACGGCGCTCGCCATCCCGCCTATGTGCTGTTTCTCGATTTGGACCCCGCAGGGGTGGATGTCAATGTGCATCCGGCCAAAACAGAAGTGCGCTTTCGTGAAGCGCGCGGCATTCACCAGTTTGTTTTTCACGCCGTACAACGCACCTTGGCGACCCCCTTATCCGGCGTAGGGGCAGGCGATGCGATGCACAGCACCGGCACCGGATTCGATGGCTTGCCTGCTGCATCGCATGCGTCGTCATACCCAAATACTTCGATGTACCAGGCGTCCTTGGGCATGAGCGAAGCGGCAATACGGCCTTATTTTGACTTTGCTCGCGCCGCATTGACAGATATTGATGGCGCATCGCCAAACTTTCCAGCAGTGCATGACGAAACCGAACATCCCGTTGAGCATCCGCTGGGCTACGCCATTGCTCAATTACGCGGCATTTATGTGTTGGCAGAAAATGCGCACGGCTTGGTGCTGGTGGATATGCACGCTGCCCACGAGCGGATTTTGTATGAGCAGTTGAAAACCTTGCTCGACGCAGGTTCGCCTGCGACGCAAGCCTTGCTGGTTCCCATCGTACTCTCGGCCAGTGCGCGTGAATTAGCCACCGCAACCGAGCACATGGAGGCGTTGCATACCCTGGGTTTTACGATTGCTAGCATCGGCCCGCGCGAGCTGGCTGTGCGTGCCGTACCTGCCATGCTCTCTGGCGGCGATATTGTTGCTTTAGTACGCGCCCTCTTGCAAGACTTGGCCGAGCAACCCGCCAGCCGCGTCGTGGAAACACAGCGTAATGCGTTGTTATCGACCATGGCTTGCCACGGTGCCGTGCGCGCCAATCGCCATCTCACCTTGCCGGAAATGAATGCGCTGTTGCGCCAGATGGAAGCTACTGAACGTGCCGACCAATGCAATCATGGCCGCCCGACCTGGGTGCAATTGCCCATGGCCGAGCTGGACAAGCTCTTCATGCGCGGCCAATGAAGCCAATAAGGCCAATGAGCGTGTTAACAAATCTGCCCCCCGCGATCTTTTTAATTGGCCCCACAGCCAGCGGCAAAACAGCGCTGGCTTGTGAAATCGCCACGCGCTACCCGTGCGACATCATCAGTGTGGATTCTGCCCAGGTGTTTTGCGATATGGATATTGGCACCGCAAAGCCGGATGCGGCCATGCAAGCGCAATTTCCTCATCATCTGATTAATTTGATTACACCGGAGGAGCGTTATTCCGCTGCACGCTTCTGCACGGATGCCTTGCGAGAAATGGCTGCAACTACTGCCAAGGGGCGTATTCCTTTGCTCGTCGGTGGCACCATGCTGTACGTCAAAGCCCTGCGTGAAGGGTTGGCTGATTTACCCGATGCCGATCCGGCATTACGCGCCGCGATTGATTTGGAAGCCACAGCAAAAGGCTGGCCCGCGCTGCATGCCGAGCTTGCACAAGCAGACCCTGAAACTGCGGCACGCTTGAAACCTGCCGATGCCCAGCGTATCCAGCGTGCTATTGAAATCATTCGCCTGACAGGGCAAACCATGAGCAGCTTGTTGGCGGCTCAAGAAAAATCAGTTCCCGCATATCAATTTTTGACACTCGCGCTGGTGCCTGAAAATCGCAGCGAATTGCATCGTCGTATTGCTGTACGCTTTGACACCATGCTGAGTCAAGGTTTGGTGGACGAAGTGGTCATGCTCCGCCAAAAATATCAACTGGATGCCCAATTGCCCTCCATGCGTTGCGTGGGTTATCGGCAAACGTGGGAGATGCTGGAAGGCCAAATACCCACAAGCGAACTTCGTGATCGAGGCATTTTCGCTACGCGCCAATTTGCCAAGCGACAATTGACCTGGTTAAAGAGCATGCGGGATTTGGCTGTCTATGATCCGTTGGCGGCTGATATCACGACAAACGTGCTTGCGGCTGTTGGTGGCCATGTCAGGCAATCATGACAAGATTCGATTCCCCGGCGGGCGCACTGTTCTCGCCGTGCCGTCAACAAGTTTGGGTAGCTGGCAAATAGAACAAGTAACTCGCAAAACATCATTAAGGAAACGCTCAACAAGTGGTTTTATCTATGCTTCGATAAGCGTACCATCAACGGAGTCCATTGTTGACCGTTCGTCCTGAGCTTGTCGAAGGACTTAATCGGCGTTTACCTAAGAATCATCAGTATGAGCAAATGGCTTAGATGCGGCGTCCTATCAGGGAAAAGAATTCTTCCCGAGTGGCAAATGAATCACGAAACTCTCCGAGAACAGATGAAGTAACCATCGTTGAATTCTGCTTCTCCACACCACGCATCATCATGCACAGGTGGCGCGCTTCAATTATCACGCCTACACCCTTGGCATTGACCGATTCCATCACTGCGCTGGAAATCTGCTCGGTGAGGCGCTCCTGTAATTGCAACCGACGTGCATACATGTCCACCAGCCGAGCGAGCTTGCTCACCCCGAATACGGTGCCGCTGGGAATATAACCAATATGGCAGCGACCGAAGAATGGCAGCATATGGTGTTCGCACAGGCTGTAGAGTTCGATGTCCTTGACGATGACCATGCTGCTGGTTTCCTGAGTGAAGCACGCCCCGTTGATCAGTTCCTTGGTATCGGTACGATAGCCCGAAGTAAGAAATTCAAGTGCCTTCGCCACCCTCTGTGGCGTATCGAGCAGGCCTTCGCGTGCGGGATTCTCACCAATTTCGACCAGCAATTCGCGCACTAAGCGACTGATTTTTTCTGTGTTCAATTCCATGGTCGCTATCCTTACTCAAGAAAAAAGTGCAGGTATTGTTTGGGCTTGCTTCTCCAGGCAGACGAAAAAAATCATATCAACTGCTACAAAACGGAATGCGACAGAATGGACTCGTACTCAACTGACTTTGCGTCTATGCGCCTTTGCATTGCGGCTTTTGCCGGCCTTGGTCAAGGCAATGGCAACCGCTTGCCTGACAGCCTTTTCCCTTGTCGGTGGATGGCTGGTTCCTATCGATCTATCCTTCTTCCAGTCATCCACCAATGTCTTGATGTTGCTGCTGACAATTGATTGACTGGATCCTTTTTTGAGTGGCATGTTTATTCTCCAGTGTGCAGAATCAACTCTCCGGCTTTTCAACCCATTGCGGGACTGCCAGTGGATTGAAATCCGTCCAGTCTCCATCCCGCCATTCGCCCTGCGCCTGTTCGATATCCAGCGCACCCTGCGCACGCAGGGTAGTAATCACGCGATTTTCGCTTTCCGGATTTGCAATGCGCACCGACAACATAATGCCACCATGACGTCGTTCTGGCGCATTTGGCTGGTCACCAGAAGTGCGGAGCCCATCCAGTGCACCGGCCAGTGATCCAACATAGGCACCAGTCGCTGCAGCGGCAAGCGCGACCGCCGGGCCGCCCAAAGTGCCGATTATTCCTGCAGTGAGCCCCACAGCAATGGCTGCGCCCGCTGCCGATTTGCCGGCACCTTTTGTACCAGGATCTTCATCCTCATCTCCTCCCATGATAAAAGTATTATGCTGACCCGGAGAATTGTTGTGAAAAATGCAGATATCCGCAGTGTCGACATATGGTGTAAGCAATGCCGCAACGGCATCCGCGTCGTCTTTTGTCTGAAATCGCCCTGCAATGATTCGTTCCATGGCGCTATCCTTTCGTACTGTCCAAGAAACTAAAAAAAACGGGATTTCTTCGTTAGGGAAACGCTGATTAAGTCCTTCGACAGGCTCAGGACGAACGGTAAGCTATTGATTCCGTTAATGGTGAGCTTGTCGAACCATAGATAAGTACCACTTGTTCAGCGTTTCCTTAGATCAAACAACATGCTTCTTTACCCAGGCAACATATTGACTCATCCAGTGCTGCAGAAATTCTTTGCTGCCTGAGCCTATGTTGCCTGCTTCATCAAATAATCCTTCTTTTGCCTGAATGAATACTTCCGGTTGGCCAAGGGTTGGTACGTCAAGATACGCGAGAATATTACGTAGATGCTGTTGCGCCAAGGCCGTACCGATGGCGCCTACTGAAATGCCCAATACACCTGCAGGTTTACCTGCCCAAGCGTTTTGGCCATACGGGCGCGAAGCATGGTCAAGCGCATTTTTGAGGACGCCGGGAACCGATCGGTTGTATTCAGGCGTCACAAACAACAAACCCTGCGACGCTGTAATTTCGGCTTTCAGTCGCTTGACTGGATCGGTCGGATTTTCGTCGTCATCCTGATTGTAAAGCGGCAAGTCTCCAATGTGTATTTGCTTGAACGAGAACTCTGGCGGCGCCAGTTTCACGATTGCGTCTGCCAGTTTGCGATTAAATGAATCCAGACGAAGACTGCCGACGATCACTGCAATTTGGTATTGGCGCATGGTATCTCCCTATAAAAAACCTGATTCACTACATTTCACCAATCACAGCAACTGGATAACACCAGATCAAGGTCAATCCATATTGCTGTGTTCCTGCGTTCCCAGATCAACGTTTGATGCGGGAAATCTTTGTACCTTCGATGCTCAGGCTTGCCATGAGCCCCTGTTGGTCAAAAATGAAGGCGTAAGCGTCATCCTTGAGGGTCGAGGTTGACAGATTTTTGGCAACCCCTTCATTTACCGCGACCACGGTTGGGCCTACACCAAATTCCCATCCCTTCGATTTTTCCAGGTATTTCACGGCCTTGTCGGTCATGAGAAATACAACGTAACCGTAAGACTCGGCACCGGCTTGCCAGCCCCAGGAGGCGGAAACTGAATTGTAGTAACCAACAAGATGTGCATCCTTGGTTAATACACCCTCACCATAACTGCCGCCGAAGACGAGTCCGGCTTTGACAATATGAGGAAATACCAAAATCGCCTTTGCTTTCTTGCCAATACTTTCAGCCACAGGGTTGGACTTGTACAAGATTTGCAGCGCCTGCGCAGCATCCTTGTTCAGATCTTCTGCAGTAGCAGCATTCGCAGGACTATTAAGTAAGCCGAGCGAAAATGCAGCTGTCATCACGAAAATTAAATGACGTAAAGCATGTCGTATGGTGATCATTTTGTTTTCCTTTAAGTAGTTATTCGTACTGAAGTCATTGTCGATAAGCAATCGACAACATTGGATGAAAATACAACTTCATGTAGCTTCATGCTGCGCTACTTTTTTGGGCTATTCCGTACGTTACCGAACGGAAGATACATACCTCTTGATACGGAGCAGGAGACGGCTGATTCAGTGGCGCAAGGGCAACACAGAGCAGGCATAATCAAAGCACAAATCGCCAGAATCCTGTAGCGTCGGCAAGCTAGGAATCAATACAATTATAACCCCGGCTAAATTAGGGAAACACTGACTGTTCGTCCTGAGCTTGTCGAAGCATAGATAAAAGCCACTTGTTCAGTGTTTTCTTAGTGATACTTAGTGATACAGATCGCGCCGCGTGAGCGGCAAGGGCTGCGTGGCGGCACCGGGTTTCGAAGCCAGAATCTGGTAGATACCCGTACCACCCGCTTCAAACTCTAGTGCGCATGCGGCCATATAGAGCCGCCAGACACGGTATGCGGTTTCGCTAACATATTGCAAGGCTTCATCGTGCGCGGCTTCCAGTCGTTGCACCCAATGGCGAAGTGTTAGCGCGTAATGGAGGCGGAGCGCCTCCACATCCTGAATCTCAAAACCCGCGTTTTCCATGCCACGCTGAATATTGCTTACGGTATCAAGTTCACCATCGGGAAAGACATAGCGATTAATGAATTCGGTATCGACAGAGGGTTTCCAACCTTCTTCGTCGTGCGTAATGCCATGGTTCAGAAAGAGGCCGCCCGGCCGTAAAACTCTGCGCACCGTGGCATTGTAAATGGGCAGGTTGGCAAGGCCTACATGCTCGAGCATACCAATACTGGCAACCTTGTCGAAGATAGCCTCACCTTCTATGTCACGATAATCGCGTAGTTCAATGGATACCAGATCACCGAGCCCTTCGCTGGCGATGCGTTGCTGCGCATACTCAAATTGTTCCCTGCTCAGGGTGATGCCGTGTGCACGCACGCCATAATTGCGCGCGGCCCAACATACCAGTGCGCCCCAGCCGCAACCAATATCAAGAAAACGCTCGCCCGACGCAAGGCGCAGTTTGCGACAGATGTGATCCAGCTTGTTGCGCTGTGCCTGATTCAATGTGTCATCTGGTGTTTCAAAGTAGGCGCATGAATAAACCATCTGCTCGTCCAGCCATAGCCTGTAAAAATTGTTGGATACATCGTAGTGGAAAGAAATTGCGGCATGGTCACTCTTTTTGGAATGGTTATGGGAGAACAATTTATCGGTATTCAACGCGGTATTGTGTGCAGGTGACAAGGCCTCAGCCTGCATGCGCGGTAGTCGCATCGCGTCTATCCACAAAGCACAACGTTCACGCAATGACAGTGCCAAGGTTTGGAAGTGCACTTTCAGGTGAAGCACTGCATACAAGTCACCTTCAAAATCAATCCGGTCCCGAAAATACGCATCTGCCAGCAAAATCGGGTTGCGGTTCAGAACTAGTTGCTTGAGCACTGTCGCATCCCTCACTACCAAGGTAAAAGCAGGTGCTGCCCGTCCAATATGGTGGGTGATACCGTTCCACAGACGTAATGCCATTGAGCCACGGAAGTTTTGCAACAAGCGGTTCAGAATACGCATCGCAGGATCTGCCTGGATCGGAGGGGTAACGGGGGTACTTGTCGAATTCATGGTTTTCTCCAAATCATCCTTTATGGTTAAGCGGAAAAATTCATAAAAGCATTCGATAGAAATTCCTGCAGTGACAATCCCAATCCTATCCCAATCTTGAGGTGACGGAAATAGAATTGTTTGTGCGCTAGTGTTAGTGTTAGTGCTCGTGCTGTATCAGATGAGGCTGAAGCTAGGGGAACGAATAGCGCAGAAACAGGTGGCTACTGCCACGCCGCATATCGATCAAACTCCCCCAGAGGGCATCGCGTGGCGCAAACGCTTTGCCCATGACCAGGCTAGGCCTTTCATCACCCGTGTCGCGACCGGCAATTTGCGGGGCGAGTGTCAAAAACTGCTCATTGATGAGGCGCTCCGCATAAAAGTCACCGAGTAATCGCGGTCCTCCCTCGACGAGGATCAACTTGCCCGGGTTCACTCGGCACACCTCGTCAAGGATCGTAACAGCGGGAATCACTTTTCCGCGATGACGAGTCGCGC
>JAYTIQ010000245.1:0-30689 GCA_043731705.1 Rugosibacter sp. | reverse complement strand
CCTGCCACAATCCCGCCACCATATAGATACAAACAGATAAAACCGAATGAACCTTTATCCTTTATTACGACCCCTGCTTTTTATCGGGGAGGCAGAGCGGGTGCACGAGTTGACATTGCATGGCGTTGCTTTGCTAAATCATCTTGGCTTACCTCGTCCCCTGCAACAGAACTCATCATCAGTTGAAGTCATGGGCCTGCATTTCCCTAACCGAATTGGGCTAGCTGCAGGGCTGGACAAGAATGGCATTGCAGTGAATGGGCTCAGCCGTCTCGGCTTTGGCTTTCTTGAAGTAGGCACAGTAACCCCTCGGCCACAGCCAGGTAACCCCGTGCCCCGGATGTTTCGACTGACCGACCAGGAAGCCATCATCAACCGCATGGGGTTTAATAATGCAGGGATAGATGCCTTGTTGGCCCAGCTAAAACATATGCGATACCAAGGCATTCTTGGCATCAATATCGGTAAAAACTTTGATACGCCCATAGAGCATGCAGCGGACGATTACCTTATCGGCCTGGATAAGGCTTATGCACAGGCCAGCTATGTGGCGATTAACATTTCCTCACCGAACACTCAAAATCTGCGCCAGTTACAAGGCCAGTCCGAGCTGGATAATCTGCTGGCAAGCTTGAAGCAGCGACAAACTCTGCTTGCTGATCGCCACGGCCGCTGGGTTCCCATGGCCCTGAAAATTGCGCCTGATCTGGATGCGGGCCAAATCACCGGGATTGCTGACGCGCTACGTCGCCATCGAATTGATGCGGTTATTGCCACCAACACCACACTCAGCCGTGAGGGGGTTGAGGCGTCGCCCTTGGCCGCTGAAGCGGGCGGCTTATCGGGCAGCCCCTTGTTTGAAAAATCCACCGCCATTGTTCGCGCCCTTGCACACGCGCTAGGAGGAGAAGTCCCCATCATTGCCGCAGGCGGTGTGACGACAGGGGCACGTGCTCGCGCCAAGCTGGATGCTGGCGCAAATTTAGTTCAGATCTACAGCGGCCTGATTTATCGTGGCCCGGCACTCGTGAAAGAATGCATTGCTGCCACAAAAGACTACCCGCCAAGCATTTAACGCCTTTGCTGCCATTGCCGAACCGCCTGCAAAAGCAGGATAATCCAACCTCTATTCACTTACAGGACGAATGCGTGATTTGCTCGCGTCATGACTAGTTATCTTTTCATCGTACTCGGTGCCGTTCTTGTCAATAACGTTGTCTTCGTTCGCATCCTCGGTTTGTGTCCGTTCATGGGGGTATCGAAAAAACTGGAGACAGCGGTCGGCATGGGCGCGGCCACCACCTTCGTGCTCACCATGGCATGCGGCACCAGCTACCTGATTGACCGCTGTTTGCTGATGCCGAACCATCTTGAGTACCTGCGCACGCTGTCCTTCATTGTCACGATCGCCGCGATAGTGCAGCTTACCGAACTGGCGATCCAGAAAACCAGTCCGTTGCTGCATCAAGTCCTCGGCATCTACCTGCCGCTTATCACGACCAATTGTGCGGTACTGGGCGTGCCGCTGTTGAACGTCGGGCTGAAACACAATCTGGTGGAATCTCTTTTGTTCGGCTTTGGCGGTGCAGTCGGCTTTACCCTGGCCATGATTCTGTTTGCAGGCATCCGCGAACGGCTCGAAGGCGCGGATGTGCCCGTGCATTTTCGCGGCACGGCCATCGCCATGATTACCGCAGGCCTGATGAGTCTGGCTTTCATGGGCTTTGCCGGTCTGGATAAATACAAATAATGCTCGCCGCGCTTCTCGTCATGGCGCTGGGCGCTGTCATTCTCGGCGCGGCGCTGGGTTTCGCGGCGGTCAAGTTCCGCGTTGAAGGCGATCCGCTGACCGAAAAAATCGACGCCATTTTGCCGCAAACGCAGTGTGGCCAGTGCGGCTTTCCCGGTTGCAAACCTTACGCCACAGCAATCGCCAAGGGCGAAGCCGACATCAATCAGTGTCCGCCCGGTGGGGATGAAGGCATACGTAAGCTAGCTGACCTGCTAGGACGCGAATACAAGCCGCTTTCCGCAGAGCATGGCATGGAAAAACCCAAGGCGCTTGCTGTCATTGACGAGCAACGCTGCATCGGCTGCACGCTATGCATCCAGGCCTGCCCGGTCGATGCGATTGTGGGCGCGGCCAAGCAGATGCATACCGTTGTCGCTGAACTGTGCACGGGTTGCGAACTCTGCGTGCCACCTTGCCCGGTGGATTGCATTGATATGGTGCCAATTGCGGAAAACATCACCACATGGAAATGGAAATATCCGGTCGTGGCCATCAAACCTGTCACCACTCACTGACCATGCGGCTGTTCGATTTCAATGGTGGCGTGACGCCGGATTATCAAAAAGATGCCTCGACGCAGACGCCTATCGCCGTGTCACCAGCGCCGAGTTTTCTGATCATCCCTTTACACCAGAGCATCGGTGGCGCGCCGCGTCCGCTGGTCAGCGCGGGCGACCATGTGCTTAAGGGGCAGCGCATTGGCGCGGCAGATATTGCAATAAGCGGAGAAATGTCTTCCGCCGTCCATGCCTCGACATCCGGTCGCGTTGTTGCCGTCGAGATGCGCCGCATGCCGCATCCTTCGGGGCTGTCTGCCTTGTGCGTCGTCATCGAAACCGATGGCCGCGATGAATGGATAGCACGCCAACCGTTTGACTATCGCCAACACACCGCCGAGGCAACCGGCGATTACCTGCGCGATGCCGGCGTCGTCGGACTGGGCGGCGCGGTGTTTCCGACGCACCTGAAAATATCACCTGGCAAAGAGGGCAAGCTCGATACGCTGGTCATCAACGGCGCCGAATGCGAACCCTACATCACCTGCGATGACATGCTGATGAAGGAACGCGCCGAGGCCATCATCCAAGGCGTAACCATCCTGCGCGATCTGCTTGCCGCAGGGCAGGTGCTGATCGGCATTGAAGACAACAAGTCGCAAGCGGTTGCCACCATGACAGCGGCTGTGCAGGCGAGCGGACAAAAAGACATGGCTGTGGTGGCCGTGCCCACGCGCTATCCGGCGGGCGGCGCCAAACAACTCATCCGCGTGCTGACCGGCATCGAAGTGCCGCACGGCAAGCGCTCCACTGATTATGGCGTGCAGTGTTTCAACGTTGGCACCGCCTATGCGATTCACGAGGCGATCAACCTCGGCCAGCCGCTGATTTCGCGCATCGTCACGGTGGCCGGCAATGTCGCCGCGCCGCGCAATTACGAAGTGTTGATCGGCACCCCGCTGAAAAATCTACTGGCCGAGAGCCAGCCCTTGCCCGATACCGACCGGCTGATCATGGGCGGGCCGATGATGGGCGTGACCTTGCCAGGCGACGATGTACCGGTAGTCAAGGCGACCAACTGCATTCTGGTCGGATCAAAGAAGCTGTTCCCGCCACCGCCGCCCGAAATGCCCTGCATCCGCTGCGGCGAATGCGCAAAAGCCTGCCCAGCCGATTTGCAGCCATTCGAGTTGTACTGGTTCTCGCGCGCAAAGATATTCGGCAAGGCGCAGGAGTACCACCTCTTCGATTGCATCGAGTGCGGTTGCTGTTCCTACGTCTGCCCGTCGCACATTCCGCTGGTGGATTATTACCGCTTCGCCAAAAGCGAAATCTGGGCGAATGAAAGCGAGAAGGCTGCCGCCGACCATGCGCGCGGGCAATATGAATTCCGCCAGTTGCGTGAAGCGCGCGAGGAACAGGAAAAAGCCGCACGACTGGCGGCCAAGGTAGCGGCTAGCCGCGCTGCCGCAATGGCTACGCCAAAAACACCCGCTGCAGAAAATATTCCGGTACCGGCAACCGAAGCTGCCACGCCCGCTGCCCTGATTGCCGCCGCACTCGAACGCGCTCGCGCCCAGCAAGCACAACCAAAAAACACGAAAGATTTAACGTCGGAACAACAAGCCGAAATTGCCGCCATCGAAGCGCGCCGCGCCCAAATCCGCGAGCAGGCCCACCCGCATCTGCCGCCGGATGACTAACATTCACGCCACATGAACAACTCGCCCTATCTGCTCAAAGCCGCCAGCGTGCAATCCGTGATGTTGCGCGTGCTGCTCGCCTTGCTGCCCGGCGTCGCCGCCTATGTCTGGTTTTTTGGCGCGGCGATTGTGGTGCAGATCGTGCTGGCCTCGCTCACCGCGCTGGCCGCCGAGGCGCTGATTCTGCATCTGCGCGGCAAGCCGCTGGCGCTCTTCCTGACCGACGGCTCGGCGCTGGTCACCGCCTGGCTTATTGCTTTGTCATTCCCGCCCCTCGCGCCGTGGTGGCTGACCGTGCTGGCGACAGCGCTGGCCATCATCGTGGCCAAGCATCTTTATGGCGGCCTTGGGCAAAACCCGTTCAACCCGGCGATGGTCGCCTTCGCCTTGATGATCGTGGCGTATCCGCAATTCATGTCGCGCTGGCCTGGTGTCGAGGCCATCGACTTTGCGACGCAGTGGAACATCATCTTCGGCCTGCATGCAAACCAGGCGCTGGATGCGCTGACCATGGCCACCCCGCTCGACGCGCTACGCACGGCCTTGCACAGCGCATCGGCATCGGCATCGGCAGGGACACCAGCGACCGTCGCCAGCGCCCTGATGGCCGGCCGTGGCTGGGAATGGATTGCCGCAGCTTATCTCGTCGGCGGGCTGTGGCTGGTGCAGCAGCGCATCATCACCTGGCATCTGCCCACGGCCTTTCTCGCCAGCCTGTTCCTGCTTGCTGGTGTGGCCAGCGCCATCAACCCGAATGAATTCGCCGGCCCCTTGTTTCACCTCTTCGGCGGCGGGGCGATGCTGGCGGCCTTCTTCATCATCACCGACCCTGTGTCCGCGGCCACCACCCCTTACGGCAAACTCATTTTTGCCTCCGGCGTGGGGCTGCTGACCTGGATTATCCGCAGCTTTGGCGCTTACCCGGATGGCATTGCCTTCGCTGTGTTGCTAATGAACATTGCGGTGCCGCTGATAGACATGGCCACCCAGCCACGCGTTTTTGGGCACAAGAAAAACGATCTGAAATGAGCGATTTACCCGACACGGCAACGAACACGCCCCAGGTTGGCCTACCCCGGCGCAGCGCGCTGTACATTGCGCTGCGCACGGCCGCAATCCTGCTCGCCTTCACGCTGGTCTTCACCGCGCTCATGGCCAGCGCGTATTACCTCACGGCGCCACGCGTCGCGGCCAGCGCACAGGCCGAAAAATCGCGCCTGCTTGCCGTGGTGCTAGCGCCGTCCAGAGACGGACTCAAGACTTTTTATGATAACGACTTGTTGAAGGACGCCATCACCCTGCCGCCAACCAGCGCCTTGGGCACCAGCGAAGAAACTCGCCTGTATCGCGCACGCAAAAACGGGCACCCAGTCGCGCTGGTTTTTGAAGCCACCGCGCCGGATGGCTATTCCGGCAAGATCGGCCTGCTGCTGGCAGTCTCCAGCGAAGGCCAGCTCCTCGCCCTGCGGGTAACGCAACATAAAGAAACGCCGGGGCTGGGCGATTACATCGACCCGAAAAAAGACCTCAACAAAGCATACCCGTGGATCAACCAGTTTTCCCGCATCGGTTTTGACAGCGTGCCGCCGGAACAATGGCATGTGAAAAAAGATGGCGGCCATTTTGACCAGATGGCCGGTGCTACCATTTCGGCACGCGCCGTCACCAACGCCAGCGGCCGCGCCCTGGCCTGGGTAAATGCCCACCGCGTCCCACTATTTGCCCTGCCCGCAAACAGCCTTTACCAGGAGTAAGCCATGAGCGCTCTAAATAACCTAAGCGACATTGCCAGAAACGGCGTCTGGAAACAAAACCCGCTGCTGGTGCAATTGCTCGGCCTGTGCCCACTCCTGGCCATCAGCACATCGCTGGTGAATGCCGTCAGCCTCGGCCTGGCGACTATCCTCGTCATGCTGCTGGCCAATTTCGCCGTGGCCAGCCTGCGCGCCCTGATTCCCTATGAAATTCGCATACCGGTGTTCGTGCTCATCATCGCCGCGCTGGTGACGGTGGTCGATCTGTCCTTCAATGCCTTTTTGCACGACCTGTATCTCGTGCTTGGCATTTTCATTCCGCTGATCGTCACCAACTGCATCGTGCTCGCGCGTGTCGAAGCCTTCGCCGCCAAGAACGGGCTGGCCGCCGCCACGCTGGATGGCGTGATGATGGGCGTCGGCTTCCTGTGGGTCATCGCGCTAATCGGCGGCCTGCGCGAGCTGATCGGCCAAGGCACGTTGTTCTCCGGCATAGAGATGATTTTTCCTGCGCTCTCCGGCTTCCAGGTGCTGCCTGCGGACTACCCCGGCTTTCTGATCATGATGCTGCCCCCCGGCGCATTCTTTACGCTCGGCCTGTTAATCGCCGGGCGCAACTGGATCGAAGCGCGCGCCAATCAACGTTTGTTGAATCAACGCCATCCGGCGGATAAACCGACCGACAACACACCAGCAGTTACCGTATGACGCCGATTAAAGTTCGCGAGTTTTTCACTCGCCTGGCAGCGCTTGATCCCGCCCCAAAAACCGAGCTGGAATACGCCACGCCTTACCAACTACTCGTGGCTGTCGTGCTCTCTGCGCAAGCCACCGATAAAGGCGTGAATCGCGCAACGCTTGCACTGTTTCGCGACTACCCAACGCCACAAGCCATGAACACATTGGGGGCGGACGGCATTGCAAGATATATCAACACCATCGGCCTGTATCCCACCAAAGCTAAAAACGTCGCCGCGCTCACCCAGCTTTTGCTCGAACGCCACGGCGGCGAAGTACCACACGATCGCGCCGCACTGGAAGCGTTGCCCGGCGTCGGACGAAAGACCGCGAACGTGGTACTCAACATTGTCTTTGGCGACCCGACCATCGCGGTAGATACGCATATTTTTCGCGTCGGCAACCGCACGGGCCTGGCCCCCGGCAAAACGCCTGAAGCCGTTGAGCAAAAGTTGATGAAAGCTATCCCCAAGGAATTTCGCCTGCATGCACACCACTGGCTGATTTTGCATGGCCGCTACACCTGCCGCGCACGCACGCCGGATTGCCCGCAATGCATTGTGCGCGACCTGTGCGCCTACAAAGAAAAAACGCCTGAAAAATCTTAGAGAAACCTGATTAGGAACACCCCATGTACAACCCCAGCCGCGACCAAGCGCGTCAATTCCTCATCACTGCCTGGCAAAAACGCCGTGAAGCCACCCCCGCCACCCCACTGGAAACCCTGGCAGCCGATTTAGTCGCTATCCATCCGGAATACCACGCACTGCTGGAAGCAGACGACGCCTTGACTCGCGAATGGACACCCGAGGATGGCAAGACCAATCCGTTTTTGCATTTGTCATTACATCTGGCGATTGAAGAACAACTGTCCATCAACCAGCCTACCGGCATTACCCCACTATTCAATCAGCTTCTCTTCCGCGACGGCGACCGGCATACGGCGCTGCATATCGTGCTGGACTGCCTGGGCGAAACCATGTGGCGAGCGCAACGCGATGCACAACCGCTAGACAGCAACGCCTACCTAGATTGCCTGCGCCGCGCCGTGGGGTAGCTTGTCTTAGGATTGTGGGCTATCCAAAGCGAAGGAACACTAGAAAAGAAAAATCAGCGCTGGTGATACGGCGCGAAGGCAGTACCCTTGGGGTGCGGTGCGAATTCGCCAATGAGTCCCCCTTGTCTGGGATAATCCACCCACTCCATCCTAACTATCGAGACTTGCCATGCGTTTTGAAGGAACTGACAATTACGTTGCCACACCCGATTTGATGCTGGCTGTGAATGCGGCGATTACTTTGCAGCGGCCGCTGCTGATCAAGGGCGAACCCGGCACGGGCAAGACACTGCTGGCCGAAGAGGTTGCCCGCGCGCTGAATCTGCCGCTCTTGCAATGGCATATCAAATCCACCACCAAGGCACAACAGGGGCTGTATGAATACGATGCGGTGTCGCGCCTGCGTGATTCGCAATTGGGGGATGAGAAGGTCAAGGATATTGCCAACTACATCGTCAAGGGCGTGCTGTGGCAGGCATTTGAGCGAACAACTCCGGGCGTCATTCTGATCGACGAAATCGACAAAGCAGATATCGAGTTCCCCAACGACTTGCTGCGTGAGCTCGACCGCATGGAGTTTCATGTGTATGAAACACGGCAGACGGTGCGCGCAGTGCAGCGGCCAATTGTGATCATCACCTCGAACAATGAAAAAGAACTGCCCGATGCCTTTCTACGGCGTTGCTTCTTTCACTACATCAAGTTTCCCGACAAGGGAACCATGCAGAAAATTGTTGATGTGCATTTCCCCGACATCAAAAACGCCTTACTTAAAGAAGCACTGGAAGTATTTTTTCAACTGCGCGATGTGCCGGGGCTGAAGAAAAAACCATCCACGTCCGAGCTCATCGACTGGTTGAAACTCCTGCTCGCAGAGGATATTCCGCCCGAGGCGCTGCACTCGAAAGACCAAAAGGTTGTTGTGCCGCCGCTGGCTGGCGCGCTCTTGAAAAACGAACAGGACGTGCATCTGTTTGAACGCCTGGTCAGAATGGCGCAACAGAATCGCTAGCGCCTGCCCGCCATGTTGATCGATTTTTTTCAGCACCTCAAGCTGCGTAAACTTCCCGTGTCAACGCGGGAGTTTCTCACCTTGCTGGAAGCTCTGCAAAGCGGCCTGGCCAATCATTCGATTGACGATTTTTATATTCTTTCTCGCACCTGCCTGGTTAAGGACGAAACCCAGTACGATAAATTTGATCGCGCCTTTAGTGAGTATTTCAAAGGCATTGAAAACATTCCGGGCTTAGGCGTAGAAATCCCCGAAGAATGGATCAAAGCCATGAGCCTGAAACACCTATCGCCAGAAGACAAAGCCAAACTTGAAAAGCTCGGCTGGGACAAGCTGATGGAAGAATTCAAGAAGCGCCTGGAAGAACAAAAGGGACGCCACGAAGGCGGCAATAAATGGATAGGCACAGGCGGCACCAGTCCGTTTGGCAACAACGGCATACACCCTGAAGGCATACGCATCGGGGGTAAATCCGCCGGCAACCGCACCGCGATCAAGGTGTGGGAAACGCGTGAGTTTCGCAATCTGGATGACTCGGTTGAGCTGGGCACGCGCAACATAAAAATTGCGCTGCGTCGCTTGAGGCGCTTCGCCCGTGAAGGCGCAGCCGAAGAACTTGATCTGGACAACACCATTATCGGCACGGCGCGCAATGCGGGTTGGCTGGATATCAAGATGCGGCCGGAACGCCACAACAAGGTGAAGGTATTGCTGTTCCTTGATGTGGGCGGCTCGATGGACGATCACATTAAAGTCTGCGAAGAACTTTTCTCAGCAGCAAAAAGTGAATTCAAGCACCTGGAGTATTTTTACTTTCACAACTGCATCTACGATTTTGTCTGGCGCGACAACCATCGTCGGCAAAGCGAGCGCTTTTCGTTACAAGACATCATGCATAAATATGGCCCCGACTACAAAGTCGTTGTCGTAGGCGATGCGACCATGAGCCCGTATGAAGTGGTGCAACCCGGTGGGTCGGTGGAGTACAACAATCAGGAAGCAGGTGCCGTATGGCTATCTCGCCTGCAGGAAACCTGGCCGCATGCTGTGTGGCTGAACCCCGAACCTGAACGCTTATGGGATTACCGGCAGTCGATTGATCTGATCCGCACGATTTTCCGCAATCGCATGTATCCGCTCACGCTCGAAGGATTGGAGCGCGGCATGCGCGAGTTGAACAAATAATTGAACAAGCGCCGAACAAACAACTGAAAAAACTGCGCTTGCCTGAATCAGCCCAGCGCATTTGCTGGCGGAGCAACTTTCATGACTTCCTCTATCGTTGTCAGCCCTGCCGCTACCTTTCTGGCACCGGCAATACGCAGCGATTTCACGCCTTCACGCATCGCTTGCTGACGCAGGGCATCCAGATCCGCCTTGGTAGCGATCAGCTGCTTGAGTTCAGCAGACAGCGACATGATTTCGTAAATCCCGATCCGCCCCTTATAACCCGTCATGCGGCAATCAAGGCACCCGACAGGGCGATACAGCGACGCTGGCTGCTTTGACTTCCATGGCGCCACCAGAGCGTTCCAAGCGACTTCGTCTTCAACGCGCATGCCGCTGGGCTGCTTGCATTGCGGACACAAAGTGCGCACCAGCCGCTGCGCCATGACGCCGACGACGGTTGCTGACAGCAAATAAGGTGGCACGCCCAGATCAATTAACCGCGTAATGGCCGAGGGCGCATCATTGGTGTGCAAAGTGGACAACACCAGATGCCCGGTGAGTGCGGCCTGGATCGCCATATCGGCTGTTTGCAGATCACGAATTTCTCCCACCATGATGATGTCCGGATCCTGCCGCATCAGAGCGCGAATGCCTTCCGCAAACCCCATGCCGATATCCGGCACAACTTGTACCTGATTAAACGTGGGTTCGATCATCTCGATCGGGTCTTCCAGCGTGCACACATTCACTTCGGGCGTAGCCAGCTCTTTCAAGGTGGAATACAGCGTGACCGTTTTGCCACTACCGGTTGGCCCGGTGACCAGAATAATGCCGTTAGGATGTGCCGTCATATCGCGCCATGTAGCAACTTCGTCTTCACCAAAACCGAGCTCGGAAAAATCACGCACCAGCACATCCGGGTCAAAAATCCGCATCACCAATTTCTCGCCAAAGGCCGTTGGCAGCGTCGCTAGTCGTAGCTCAACCTCCTGCCCACCCGGCGTGCGTGTTTTGATACGGCCATCTTGCGGGCGACGTTTTTCCACCACATCCATACGGCCAAGAATCTTGATGCGGCTGGTCATGGCATTGAGTACCGTCATCGGAATCTGATACACCTGATGCAGCACGCCATCAATGCGAAAACGCACGATACCCATATCGCGCCGTGGCTCGACATGAATATCCGACGCGCGCTGCTCAAACGCGTATTGCCAGAGCCAATCAACGATAGTGACAATATGCTGATCGTTCGCGTCAAACTGTTTATTGTTCTTGCCGAGCTCAACTAACTGCTCGAAATTTGAAGCGCCGCCAGTGACATCGCCCTTCGCCTGCGCCCCCTTGACGGATTTGGCCAGGTTATAAAACTCCACCTGATAGCGGGCAATATCTTGTGGATTGGCAATCACTCGGCGAATCTGTTTATTCAGAATCGGCTGAATTTCCGCCTCCCAGTTACGCTGAAAGGGCTCCGCCGTAGCAATCACTACCTCGTCCTGTTTCACCTGAACTGGCAAGATGCGAAAACGCGAGGCATAGGCATTGCTCATCACGCTAGTCACTGCCGAAAAATCAATCTTGAGGGGGTCAATATGCAGATAATCCAGCCCGGACCACGCGGCAAGCCACTGCGTGAGTGCATCCATATCCAGCACTTTATGCGGCGGCTGCAATGACTTCCAGCGCCGCTCGGCCAGCATGACGAGAGGATGGGTTTCTGTGGTGAAGTGGCGCCGCTCCATTTTAAAAGCAGCCGCCTGATCCGCGTCCACCAGGCCATCCGCAACCAGCGCATCGATCACTTCTGGCAGCTTTAGGCTGTGTTCCTTCATTTCTTGAGACGGGGCATGATTCATGTTGAAAAGTCGGCGCTGACAATACGCCAAACTATAATCGAAAACACGGCTAAAAAACTTACAAGAAAATCGCTCGGCAAGCCAGCATTATTTTGCCTGCCTTCATTACAAACTCAAGGAGACATCGAATGTCCAGATGGCGTCTTTTGATAACAGGACTTTTTTTATCGCTGCCAGCCATGGCTCAACCCGAAGTTCAACCCGCGACCCAATCTGCCCCTGAAGAATGCGCGCAAGCACGCGACCCAGTTCGCTGTGCAGCCCGTCAGGCAGCGCTGATCACCTGTGCAGAAAAACGCGGGGCTGAAAAACAAACCTGCCTGCAAGAGAGCCTGCCACCCGTTGATTGCAGCCAGGCAGACAACCCAGAAGAATGCGCTGCCATTGAACAATTAAAAGAAAAGTGTGCCGACAAAAAAGATACCGCACTCACCGCGTGCCTTAACCCCGGCGCAACCAAACAGAAAGCGGGGAAATCGCGCAAATCCATGAAGAAAAACCTCGGCTACAAGAATAGAAAAAATCCGTGAAAACAACCAGAAAAATAAAGCCGTCTTCGGCTGCGGCACATCATCGCTCATGATCTCTTTCGCCAATAAATAAAAAAGGCGCGGTACCAAGCACCGCGCCTTTTTTAGCAACCATCATTACGCAGCATTAGCCAGCACGCATCTCCAGCATCAATTGGTTCATGCGTTTAACGAACGTCGCCGGATCATCCAGCTGGCCGCCTTCAGCCAATAATGCCTGGTCAAACAACACAGAAGCCCAGTCGTTGAACATGCTGCCTTCCCGTTCAGCTTCAGCCTTCAAGCGCTGCACCACCGGATGCTGCGGGTTAATCTCCAGCGTCGGCTTGGCGGCTGGCGCGTGCTGCCCCGCCGCCTTGAGCAAACGTGCCAGATTGCCTGACATATCATTTTCCGCACTCACCAGACACGCAGGGGATTCAGTCAGACGGTACGTCACGCGCACTTCTTTCACGCGCTCGGCCAGTGCTGCGGCAATTTTGTCAGTCAGCGCCTTGAACTCACCGGCAGCGGATTCCTGCGCTTGTTTTTCGGCCTCATCTTCCAGCTTGCCCAGATCCAAATCGCCCTTGGCAACAGATGCCAATGATTTGCCATCGAACTCGGTCACATGCGATACGACCCATTCATCCACGCGCTCGGAGAGCAGCAACACTTCGATGCCTTTTTTGCGGAACACCTCAAGATGCGGGCTGTTCTTCGCCGCATTAAAGGTATCCGCCGTGACAAAGTAAATTTTCTCTTGCTCGGGCTTCATGCGCGAGATGTAATCGGCTAGCGACACTGTCTGCTCGGTGGTGTCGTTATGCGTGGAAGCAAAGCGCAACAGCCCGGCGATTTTTTCCTTGTTGGCAAAATCTTCGCCCACACCTTCCTTGATCACGCGGCCAAAGGCCTCCCAAAAAGTCGCGTACTTTTCCTTGTCGTTCGCTGCCATATCCACCAACATGCCCAGCACCTTTGCCGTGCAACCCTTGCGGATGGCTTCGATGTCTTTGGATTCCTGCAAAATCTCGCGCGAGACATTCAGCGGCAAATCGGCCGAATCCACAATGCCGCGCACAAAGCGCAGGTAAGTCGGCAGCAACTGCTCGGCGTCATCCATGATGAACACGCGGCGCACATACAGCTTGATGCCGTGGCGCACATTGCGGTCATACAAATCAAACGGCGCTTTAGCAGGCAGATACAGAAGTTGCGTGTACTCGCTCTTGCCCTCTACGCGGGCGTGTACCCACGCCAGCGGATCTTCATAATCATGGCCGACATGCTTGTAAAACGCTTTGTACTGATCTTCCGTAATATCGCCTTTAGGTTTCGCCCACAAGGCGGAAGCCTGGTTGACGGTTTCATCCTCATCGGTCACCACCTGGCCACCGCTCTCGCCGTCCTTGCCTTCGCGCCACTCTTCTTTTTTCATCACAATCGGTTGCAGAATGTGATCGGAATACTTGCGGATGATGCTGCGCAGTTTCCAGCCGGACAATAAATCGTCCTGGTCTGCGCGCAGATGCAGAGTGATTTCGGTGCCGCGAACAGGTTTTTCGATCGCCTCGATAGTGAATTCGCCTGCCCCTTCAGATTCCCAGCGCACACCCTGATCGGCTGCTGCACCGGCGCGACGGGTAAGTACAGTCACTCGGTCGGCGACTATAAAGGACGAATAAAAGCCCACCCCAAACTGGCCAATTAATCCGGCATCTTTCTTTTGATCGCCGGACAACTGCGAGAAAAATTCACGCGTGCCTGATTTGGCGATAGTGCCCAGATTGGCAATGGCTTCATCCCGGCTCATGCCGATGCCGTTGTCGCTCACCGTCAGCGTGCGTGCCGTTTTATCAAAGCTCACGCAGATGCTGAATTCACCTTCATTCTCCAGCAGCGCGGCGTTATTAAGCGCCTCAAAGCGCAGTTTGTCGCAGGCATCCGACGCATTGGAAATCAGCTCGCGCAGAAAAATTTCGCGGTTGGAATACAGCGAGTGGATCATCAACTGTAAAAGCTGCTTGACCTCGGTCTGAAAACCCAGCGTTTCACGTGCCGGGCTGGTTTGTGCGGTTGTTGTCATCGATATTTCCTAAAAAATAATGGCTTATGGTTTGCTATCGTCGTTGATGCCGTGTATTGCAAATACCATCGCAACAACACAGCACTCGGCCAACACGATATGGGGCCAGTGTGGTGAATTTCAATGGGTTGAACAGTTTAAACGGTGACGCGGTTTTCTGTCACCAACAAGCCAAGTTGGCCTTAGTTACCCTTAGCTGGCCTTTACCAGCGCAGACCCCATGCGCTTGAGCTCTGGCAAACAAGAGCCACACGAGGTGCCGCATTTTAGCTGCGCCTGCAAGGCCTCCAGATCGGCACCCTGGCGATACATGTCATTGATTTGTGTTTCAGTCACTCCAAAACAGTTACATACGGCGCGCCCGGCAGGAGCCATCAATAAAGGGGGCTTGGCCGTTGCGGCAAACAGCCAGCGACGCAACTCGCCGACTGGCTGGCCGCTGGCCATCAGCTCACGCAACCAGTCCGCTGCGGCTGTCTCGCCTGCTAACAATATGCCCAGCAAACGATCATTCGTCACATCAGTTTTTGCACGCTTGGCAATGTCACGGCGTGGGTCGCTGTAAGCGGTGCATTCTTCCAGATCAAGTACCGCGACAATTTTATCCAGTATCTCTTTTGACAACGGCGTGGCATGCGCCACAGACAGCACAACGAACGGATGATCGCGCCCGGCCAGCGTGACTGCAGCGTAGTCGAATGCGGGCAACAACTTGGCCAGCTGGTCACGCCAAGACAAGACTTGCTCATCTGCTGACTGTGTGGCCTCGGCGACATCAGCAACATCGGCAGCACGCAGCGCGATGAGTCGATACGGCAAGTCGACCGGCTCAATACGGATAGCGGCCGCTTTGAGTTCTGGTTGTTTCGATATCGGATCAAATGCGGACAACATCAGCTGATTAACGCCTGCATGCGACAAGGAGCGCGCACCCCAGTGCATGGCGATAAACGCCTGACTGGGTTTGAGTTCATCGCTCGGGCTGACCGGCAGAATAATTTCACCACGGCGACTTTTAATGCGCGCCAGATCACCTGGCTTAAAGCCACGTCGCTCGATATCGATCGTATTCAGCAGCAAACGTGGCGTCGGTTCGTGCGCTGCCAGCCGTGCGGATCGGCCTGTGCGACTCATGCCATGCCATTGGTCACGCAAGCGTCCGGTGGTCAAACGCAATGGATAACGAGCATCGGTTGCTTCTGCGGTTAGCGTAAAAATCAGCGGCGCAAACAGGGCGCGGCCATCAGGGGTGGCAAAATGATGATCTTCATAAAGCCGCGCCTGGCCACTGTGTGCACCTTGCGGGAAAGGCCATTGCTGCGGGCCGTGCTCTTCGAGTACAGCGTAGCTCATGCCACTCATGTCCAGATCGCGGCCGACTGTCAAGCTGACATGTTCAGCAAAAATATCAGCAGTATCGGTAAAGTTGAACAGACCTGCCTTTGCTGAATCCGCCGTATCACCAGCACCGACTTTTTCGCCTAGTTTTTCACCTAGACGCCGGGCAAACTCAGCGGCAATTGCCCAGTCCGAGCGCGCTTCGCCGGGCGGTGCGACGGCTGCGCGCACACGTGAAATGCGGCGTTCAGAATTTGTCACCGTGCCTTCTTTTTCACCCCAGCTCGCGGCGGGCAGCAAGAGATCAGCAAAGGCTGCCGTTTCAATATCGGCATAGGCATCTTGCACCACGACGAATTCCGCTTTGACTAACGCCTCACGCACTTTCGTTTGGTCAGGCATGGACTGCGCCGGGTTGGTGCAGGCAATCCACACCGCCTTGATTTTTCCTTCATGCAAGGCATCGAATAATTCGACTGCTGTTTTTCCCGGCTGGTCGGGAATGCCGGGCACACCCCACAGCGTGGCCAACTCTTCACGGTCAGCAGCCGTCGCAAGGTTACGATGGCCCGGCAGCAAATTCGCCATCGCCCCGACTTCACGCCCGCCCATGGCATTGGGCTGGCCGGTGAGCGAGAACGGCCCCATGCCAGGCCGGCCAATTTTCCCTGTCGCCAGATGCAGATGGATCAGCGCGGCATTATTGCTCGTGCCGTGAGTTGATTGATTCAGCCCCTGGCACCACATCGACAAAGGTGCTTTGGCCTGGCCAAACCAGCGCGCAACTTTGACAATATCTTCTGCCGCCACGCCGCATGTAGCCGCAGCAGCGGCAGGCGTGAGCTCGCGCACCTTGTCGCGCACTGCGGCAAAACCCGTGGTGTGCGCGGCGATAAAGGCTTCATCCACCAGCCCTTCCCACAGCATCACATGCAACATGGCGCTGTAGAGAATCACATCGCTGCCCGGCGTGATTGCCAGATGCAAATCAGCCATCGCAGCTGTATCGGTGCGGCGTGGGTCGATGACAATGATCTTGAGTTCCGGATTTTTCGCCTTCGCATCCTCGATGCGGCGGAACACGATCGGATGCGCCCAGGCGGTGTTGCTGCCGGCGAGCAAAAACAGGTCGCTCAAGGCAATGTCGTCATAGCTGCAGGGCACCGCGTCCGAGCCCAGCGTCGCCTTGTAACCCGCCACGGCGGACGACATGCACAAACGCGAGTTGGAATCGATGTTATTCGTGCCCACCAGCGCGCGCGCCAGCTTGTTGAAGACGTAGTAATCCTCGGTCAGCAACTGGCCGGAAATGTAGAAAGCAACGGCATCCGGCCCGTGTTCCTTGATGATCGCGGCGAAGCGTTCAGCAACGGTATCCAGTGCGACGTCCCAGGAAGTCGGCGCTCGTGATACGGTGCGTGAGGTGCGTAGTTCCGGCACAAGTGCGCGCCCGGTGCGCTGCGTGGTGAGATGCAGGCTCGCACCCTTGCTGCACAGGCGGCCAAAGTTGGCCGGATGATCGGGATCGCCGCGTACATTGATGATTTTCGCCGTCTTGCCAACGCCGACTTTTTCAATAATCACGCCACAACCGGTGCCGCAATAACAGCAAACGGAGCGCGTCTCGCTCACCTGCAATTCAAGCGTGGATTCCACAACGGATTCCATAGCACCCATCACAAATTCAGTCTCAAAGCGCTAACAGCACCACGCCATTTTCAACGCGCACTTGATAAGTCGTGGTGCTTCCCTCATCGGGCGCGCAGGCTTCACCGCTGGATAATTCCAGATTCCAGCCGTGCAGCGGGCAGGTCACGCGATGCCCATGCACGATGCCTTGCGACAGCGGGCCCGCCTTGTGCGGGCAAGCATCACGCAGCGCAAAGACTTCATCGTCTACCGTGCGAAATACCGCAATACTTACCTCTTCGTGCGGCACCACCCGGCTACCGCGCCGGGGGATTTCTTCCAGACGACACACTTTATGCCATGTACTCAAAACTTTCTCCTGCGTGCTATGCAACTCAAATGGTTTCAACGGGAACAGGCAACGGCGTAAATTCCGCTGCCAACTGGGGTGAGGCTTCACCCGGCAAACGCTCGCGCCACGGATCGATTACCCCCTGCAGGGCATACAGCAAGCGCTGATGCAAGGCTTTGCGATTATCGGCATCGACCACCACGTGCTGCTTCACATAATCGAGGCCCACGCGTTGCACGTAATGCACGGTGCGTTCCAGATACCAGCCTTCTTCGCGATAAAGCTGAAGAAAGGCAGCGGAATACTCCAGTACTTCTTCGCGCGTCGTCACCTTGCATAAAAACTCGGCAACCTCGGTCTTGATACCGCCGTTCCCCGCCACATACAGCTCCCAACCCGAATCCACACCGATCACGCCGACATCCTTGATGCCCGCTTCCGAGCAATTACGCGGACAGCCTGACACTGCCAGTTTTACCTTATGTGGCGACCACATGCCGAACAACATTTTTTCAAGAGCAACGCCCATGCTCATCGACTGCTGCGTGCCAAAACGGCAATGCTCCGTGCCAACGCAGGTTTTTACCGTGCGTATGCTTTTGCCATACGCATGACCGGATGGCATATCCAAATCTTTCCATACCGCGGGCAGGTCTTCTTTTTTAACGCCGAGCAAATCAATGCGCTGACCACCCGTCACTTTAACCGTCGGGATGTGATATTTCTCCGCTACGTTGGCGATACGGCGCAACTCATCCGGCGTGGTCAGCCCGCCCCACATGCGCGGCACGACGCTGTAGGTGCCGTCTTTCTGGATGTTGGCATGCGCCCGTTCATTGATGAAACGCGATTGCGGATCGTCCTTTGCCTCATGCGGCCAAGTGGAGATCAGGTAATAGTTAAGCGCGGGACGGCAGGTGGCGCACCCATCGGGCGTATGCCAGGCCAGCGTTGCAAAGACATCCTCCAGCGAGAGCAGCTTTTGGCTACGAATTTCTGTTCGCACTTCGCCGTGCGTGAGCGCCGTGCAGCCGCACATCGGCTTCGTGGTGCGGTCAGCCGCTTGATAGGCGCCACCAACGGTTGACGCCAATATCTGCTCAACCAAGCCAGTGCAGGAACCGCACGAGGAGGATGCCTTGGTGTGCTTTCTCACGTCATCCAGCGTGAACAAGCCTTTTTCGCGAATTGCCTTGACGATCGTGCCCTTGCACACGCCATTGCAACCACAAACTTCGGCTTCGTCGCTCATTGCCGCTGCTTTGGAATTTCCAGCGTGACCCACGTCACCCACGTGATTATTGGTGAAGGCGTCACCAAACATCAAATGATCGCGAATCGAACCGACATCGCGGCCTTCCTTGAGCAACTGAAAATACCAGCCACCATCACCCGTATCGCCATATAGCACAGCACCCACCAGGCGATCATTTTCGATCACCAGGCGTTTGTAAACGCCACCACTCTTGTCATACAACACAATATCTTCTGTGCCATCGCCACCAGTGAAATTGCCCGCCGAGAACACATCCACGCCGGTTACTTTGAGCTTGGTTGAGGTGACAGAACCCTGATAGCGACTAATACCCATTTGCGCCAGATGATTGGCGCATACCTTGGCTTGCTCGAACAATGGCGCAACCAGTCCGTACGCGATGCCACGATGGGCTGCGCATTCGCCCACTGCGTAAATTCGCGGGTCAAATGTTTGCAGCGTGTCGGATACCACCACCCCACGATGGCAATGCAGGCCCGACGCCTCGGCCAACGCCGAACTGGGACGAATGCCTGCGGCCATGACCACCAAGTCTGCGGGAATTTCAGCACCATCCTTAAACCGTATCGAGCACACCCGCCCGGCTGCATTGGCGGCCAGCATTTCAGTTTGCTTGCCCAGCAAAAATTTAAGGCCTTTGCTCTCCAGCGAAGCTTGCAACATATCGGCGCTCGGTTTATCTAACTGGCGCTCCATGATCCACTCGCCAATATGCACCACGGTGACATCCATACCGCGCAGCTTGAGACCGTTAGCGGCTTCCAAACCAAGCAAGCCGCCACCGATGACAACCGCGTGCTTATGCGTAAGCGCTGTTGCAATCATGGCCTCGGTATCCGCAATATCGCGATAGGCGATTACACCGGGCAAATCGTTCCCGGGCACTGGCAACATAAACGGCACAGAGCCCGTCGCCAGCAACAGGCGATCGTAGCCTGCCTCCATCGTCGCCCCGGTGCTATCTTCGGCGATCACCTTGCGCGCGATGCGATCGATTTTCACGACTTTTTTACTTGTATGCAACGTGATGCCGTTGTCTTTGTACCAGTCAAGATCGTTCAGCACAATATCGGCCAGCGTCATCTCACCAGCCAACACGGGTGATAACAGAATGCGGTTGTAATTGGGATGCGGCTCAGCGCCAAACACCGTGATGTCATAAAGATCGGGGGCCAGTTTTAACAACTCCTCAACGGTGCGTATGCCCGCCATGCCATTACCCACAACCACTAATTTTTGCTTTTGCATTTTCTATCTCCTGCAAGGTTCATAGTTATTGTTAGCAAGCCTTGTGCCCGATTTTTTCAAGCCGCTCTGGCACACCAACGCGTTGATTCAAAAGGAAGACCAATAACTGTTTATTTATCAAATCCAAACATGCCGCACCACGACGGTGCATTTCATTGTCGCGACAACCAAAATGCCAGCACCAAATTGAGCACCAGTGAAATACCCAGGATAATTTTCAACATCAGCGATGGATTCCGCGCCGCCAGCGGGATACGCCGTGTTGAAGTCAGCGGCCGATAGGCCCCACGTTCAAGCGCTAAAACGAATTCCTCGGCGGTTTCAAAACGATCCGCCGGTTCGCGCGCACAAGCCTTGAGCAAAATAGTTTCCAGCCACTCGGGAATATCTCGGCGATAACGAGTCGGCGGTATGGGTTGCGCAAAGCGCGGCGTTTGAAAGGGCTCAATCTCGCCGTAGGGATACTTGCGCGTGAGCAGCTCATACAGCGTGACGCCACAGGAATAAAGGTCGCTACGCTCATTCGCCGTGCCTTCAGCGAATAGCTCAGGTGCCATGTAGGAAGGCGTGCCGGGGTTGTTGATTTCACTTAAGCGATCACCGTCGCTGGCGGCTACTCCCAGATCGAGCACCGTGATCTGCCCTTGCGCACCAAGCTGGACATTGTCGGGCTTGATGTCGCGGTGAACGATGCCCAACCGATGGAGTAAACCGACAGCCTTGAGCAAACGCAAACCAATGGCAGCAACTTCATCCACATCAAAACGATGCCCGCGCACCAAGCGCGCCTTGAGCGATTCACCTTCATGCCAGGTCATCAAATAGTACAGACGAGAGCGCGCCGGATGGCTCACGACTTGCGGAAAACAAGGCGCGACAGCACGCCGCGCCAGCCATTCTTCATGCACTAGCGCGGCGATTGATTCGGCATTGCCTGCCTCAGGCCGCAATGTTTTCAATACCAGCGTTTCATTGTCTTGAGCTACCTTGTAAAGCAATGTCATGCGCGATTCATGCAATACATCCAGCACGCGCAGGCCATCAATTTCATCACCGACATTCAGTTTTGGCGGCAGGGGCAGTTTCTGCGCACCATCCAGCCGATCACGCAGATTCGATTGCGGCACAGTCATGACATGCGCGACCAATGCCGTGCAGTTATCGTTCGCGCCACGCCGTACCGCTTCCAGCGCCAGGGCGTTGGCTGCCGCTTCTGCCGTGGCATGGCGCAGCAGCAATTCGTTGATGCCTGCATCGGCCAACGTGTTCCACACACCATCCGTGAGCAGCACAAACCGGTCGCCCGCCACCAATTCACCATCAGCATGATCGACCACCAAATGTTCATCCAGCCCTAGTGCACGACGCAGCACATTACTCAACTCGGGATGTGCCCAGGTGTGATCTTCCGTCAGCTGAGTCAGCACGCCGGCACGCCACAAATAGGCACGCGAATCACCTACATGCCCGACGTAATAGCGGCTGCCACGCAATACCAGAGCCGTCAGGGTAGTCGCCATGCCCGCGTATTCTCGGTTCTTGCGCGCTGTCGCCAGCAGCCAGCGGTTGGCGGCAGTCAGCACGGTATCGAAAGACTTGGCTACGCTCCAGGTATCCGGCGTGGCGAAATAGTCATTCAGTAAATTACGCACGGCATATTCCGCCGCTTCGCGCCCCTGAGCATGGCCGCCAACACCATCAGCCACTGCCAACAGCATGCCTTTGGCATCAAGCTCATCGCCCTCGGGCGTCGCCGCGCCGACGTAATCTTCATTGCGATTACGCAGCCCGACGAGCGTCGAGTGGGCAACATCAACCTGCAATTTACTCATCCGCTACCGGCCAGATCAAATGCGCGCAGTTGTCATCGTGCTAGCGCCCCATGTTGTGCGCCACCGCGTTTTAACCGAAGTGAGCCCGACCAGCGCGGCAATCGCGAGTGCTGCAAAAATCAGAAACCCAGCCTGATAACTCCCCGTGATCTGCCGCGAATAGCCAAGGGATGAGGCCAACCAGAAACCACCCACACCACCCGCCATGCCGACCAGCCCGGTCATGACGCCAATCTCTTTGCGAAAACGCTGCGGCACCAACTGGAATACCGCACCGTTGCCCATGCCCAGCGCCAGCATGGCGAGAACAAAAATGCTCAATGCCATCCATGCCTGTGGCAAGCCGATACTGACGATACCGAGAAAAACCGCCGCCAGCGCATACATGACCGTCAGGCTCCGGATGCCACCAATACGATCTGCCACGCCGCCCCCGATGGGACGCACCAAAGAACCGGCAAACACACAGGCCGCAGTGAAGAAACCTGCCGTCTTTGCATCCAACCCGTATTGCGTATTGAAATAAATGGTCAACGACGACGCAAGGCCGACAAACCCGCCAAACGTCACCGCATAGAAAAACATGAACCACCAGGCATCTTTATCCTTGAGCACCGCGAGGTATTCACCCAAACGCTTGGGTGGCGGACACTCCGGCGCATCCTTGGCCATGACAAGATAAATCACAAAGACAATCGCCAATGGCACCAGCAAAATGCCAAACACATTGCTCCAGCCATAGGCGGTGGCCAGGCTGGGCGCAAGCAATGCGGCCAACGCCGTGCCGGAGTTTCCCGCCCCCGCGATACCTAATGCCTTGCCTTGATGTTCCGCCGGATACCAGCGCGAGGCCAATGGCAGTGCCACCGCAAACGAAGCGCCAGCCACGCCAAGGAAAAGACCAAAGACCAGCGTTTGCTCATAGCTGTGAATACCCACTTGCCAAGCGTAAAACAGCGCGGCCATGACGATCAGCTGCCCAATCGCGCCAGTCAGCTTCGGCTTCAAGTGATCAACCATAAGCCCCATGAACAACCGCAATATTGCACCGGCCAGCACAGGTGTTGCCACCATCAACCCGCGTTGCGCGTGAGTGAGTTGTAAATCCTGCGCGATCTGCACCCCCAGCGGGCCGAGGATGACCCAGACCATGAAGGCCAGATCAAAATAAAGGAAAGCAGCAAATAGTGTTGGCGTATGCCCGGATTGCAGAAAGCTCTTTTTGTCCATAAGTTTTCCTTGTTTGGCCCTGATTTTTTTATTGATGACGAACAGCCGCCACCTAATCGTTGATGCACTCTGAGAACTTCATAGCAGGTCGCATGCCAGATATGCACCAAACTTGGTAATCACTCACCACACAAAGGCTTAGAGGAAAAGTCGGCGCTGGTGATACGCCATGAGCGCACTTTGTTGCACCGCAATAGCGCAAATGCACGGGATGCGCGCCTCATTTCGGTGCGCATCCCGTGCAGGTCAAAAGGCTAAATCAAAACTTCGCTTCGCCCCACAGCCACACCTTGTCGGTATCCACCGAGAAAGTTTTCGCGTTGTAGCTGGCGTACTTGATACCCACGAGATATTTTTTGGCGATGGGTTTGGTGGCTTGAAGATTCCATTCCGTGCCATACCGCGCATTGCCTTGGTCAGCGCGATAGTCGTGATAAATCGCATCGAGCTTGACGCCATACAGCGTCGATCCTGCACCGAGGTAAGCATCCTTCAAGCCATTCGCTGGTGTCGCGAGGAACATATCGGCCCAGCCGTTGAAAGCATGCAGCGTGGCAAGTGGTGTTTGGAAGCTCTTCGTGCCGTTGCCTTCCAGCAGTTCATATCCCAGCTTCACGCTATGCACGCCTTTACTCAAACCGGCTTCGAGGAAGGCGTAATCCACGCTGTAATCGGCCGGATTTTTCTTGTAGTCCGACTGCGATGCGTACTCAGCGGTATAGAGAAACTTCATGCCGTCAGCAATCGCCGTATCGCCCTTGAATCGCAAGCCCCAGGTTTGTATCGAGTTTGTCTTGAAATCAGCATAGTCGAGCAGATAACCATAACCCACGATTTCGCCAACGCTCCAGCCCTTGTAGCTGACATTAAGAATCGGCGACTTCATTTTCGCATTGCCTACGTTGGCAAATGTAGTGGCAGGAAATTTGGTTTGATCACTAAACACGCGGTTGGCGTTGTAGATGTAGCCTGCGGTGATTGTTGTTGCAGGCAGGGATTTATTAACTACTGTGAAGCCATCGAATGTTTGTTCATTTTGCCGCCAACCCACATTGCCGATAAAGCGCTGGTTGTCCAGCACGATGCGCTGACGACCATACTTGAGCTTGGTGTCTGGAATGCCAGAGTAACTCAGGTAGGCCTGATTGACCTCGGTAAATTCGGGATCAGCAATGATGGAGTAAGCCGTTTTGCGATTGGTCGTGCTGTTGTAATTGTCTGTGCCCAGCACGCTTAAATGCTCACCTTCCAGCATCGCGCCAAAGCCTTTGAATTCACCCGTCTCGTAACCAAACCGCAAGCGCAGGGTTGAGGCATTAGCCGCTTTCAGTGCATTCTCCTGGCTCACGCTCTCATAACGGTAGCGGGCGTCCAAAGAAGGTTTGCCGCCCAGCAGCGCGTCGGAAAAACTGTCTCCCGCAAAGGCGGGTAATGCGAGCAAGGACAGCGAGAATAAAGCGGCGTGTGCCATTTGTGTTGAAGTCAGTGCTGAATGACGTGACATAGAAATTTCTCCAGAAAAGTAATTGATAAATAAAAGTGAAACTTGAAAAGCGAAAATATTTAAGCGTTAGGCCACCTTTTTCAGTTGCTTGCGATAGAGGAATTCAAATACCGCTGCGCGGTAAGCGGCAAACCGGCTATCTTCCGCAAGCTCCAGGCGGTCACGCGGACGAGGCAGATCTACCGTAACAATCTCGCCTATCGTTGCCGCCGGTCCATTGGTCATCATGACAATGCGATCCGACAACAACACCGCTTCATCGACATCGTGCGTCACCATCACCACCGTGGCGCCAGTCTTGGCCAGCACGCCATTGAGCTCATCCTGCAAGCTGGCGCGGGTGAGCGCATCGAGTGCGCCAAAGGGCTCATCCATCAGCAGGATGCGTGGCTCCATGGCAAAGGCACGAGCGATGCCGACACGCTGTTTCATGCCGCCGGAGATTTCATGCGGATATTTATCCAGTGCGTGTTCCATATGCACCATGTCGAGTGCCGCCGCGACCCGCGCTTTGAGTTTCGCCTTGCCTTCTTTGCGCCCGAAGACGCGTTCCACGGCCAGCATCACATTTTCAGCACACGTCATCCAGGGCAACAGAGAATGGTTCTGGAAGACTACCGCACGCTCCGGCCCCGGCCCGGTGATTTCGCGGTTATCGCACAGCAGCACGCCATGCGTGGCCCGATTCAAGCCGGCAATTAGATTAAGCAAAGTGGATTTGCCGCAGCCCGAGTGTCCGATCAGTGAGACCACTTCACCTGGGCTAATCGCCAGATTAATATCGCGCAGGGCAACAAATCGGCCCGCTCGGGTAGGAAATTCCTGGCCAACGCTTTCGATTTTGACGATGGGTTTCATAGTGGGGTTCATCTCGAGCCTCCTCAACGTGATTCGTAAGTAAACCGGCGGGCCAAAAACAACAGCATCTGCTCCAGCGTAAGGCCGACAATGCCGATAACAAAGATAGCAATGATGATGTGCTCGACCTTGAGACTGTTCCACTCGTCCCACACCCAGAAGCCAATCCCCACGCCGCCGGTCAGCATTTCCGCTGCAACGATGACCAGCCAAGCGGTGCCAATGGATAGACGGATACCAGTCAACATATAGGGCAGCACTGCGGGAAAAAGAATCTTGGTAATCACTTTGTCTTCAGATAAACCCAGCACACGTGCCACGTTCAGATAATCCTGCGGCACGCGCTGCACACCCTGTGCGGTATTCAGAATCATTGGCCAGATTGAGCAGATGAAAATAGTCCATGTTGCGGCCGGATCCGCACGATGAAATACCAGCAAACCAATTGGCAACCAGGCCAAGGGCGAGACCGGACGCAGCAAGCTGATGACTGGATCAAACATGCGATTCATGAAATTAAAGCGACCCAGCATGAACCCTACCGGTATGCCTACTAACGCAGCAAAACCGAAACCGATACCTACACGTTTCAATGAGGAGAGCACATTCCAGCCGATGCCCTGATCATTCGGGCCATTGCGATAGAAAGGATCAGCAAACAACTTGGCCGCCGCATCCCATGTTTGCATCGGGCCGGGAATCGAGCTGTTTTTGGCAGCAACAAGCGCCCAGATGCCCAGCAGAAGGGCCATACCCAGCAGCGGTGGCACCACGGTTTTCGCCAGTTCACGCAAGCCGTTGGCTATTCGTATGCGTGCCCCACTTCCAGGCGTCTGCCCCAAGACAGGAGATGCTTCTTGCGCACTGGCCTGCACGGGGGTCTTGATTCCGGCATTGGACGGCGCGATGTCCATAAAAGTCGGTGGTGGTGATACGGCAGCCTGCGGGGAAACAGCTTTCGCCGCATCCCCTTCTGCTGCCAGAATCGCCCCTCCGTTTTTAAAAGCAATGACTGCGCTCATGGTGCTCTCCCTTCTTGCAAAAAACTTCAGGCGTGAATCTTGAAAGATGCGGCATATTTCTTCGGGTCTTTTCCATCCCACACGACACCGTCAATCAACTTGCTTGACCGCATATCGCTCTTCGGCAATGCCACCTTGGCTGCTGCTGCCGCTTGCTTGTAGATGTCAATGCGGTTGATCTGTTTTGCCACGGCGAGATAATCCGGATCGCTCTTCAGTAAACCCCAACGTTTGTGCTGGGTGAGGAACCACATGCCATCGGAGAGATAAGGGAAATTCACTGCACCGTCGTTAAAAAACTTCATGTGGTTCTTGTCGTCCCACGTTTTGCCCATCCCGTTGGAATAACGCCCCAGCATGCGTTCGAGAATCACATCCATATCGGTATTGATGTAGGCCTTTTGTGCCACGGTTTCAGCCGTGAGACGGCGATTCGCCAACGACGCATCAATCCAGCGGCCCGCATCCAGCACTGCCGCCGTCATAGCGCGCGCCGTATTCGGATTTTTGGCAACCCAGTCGGATGTGGTGCCCAGCACCTTTTCAGGGTGATCCGTCCAGATGTCTTGCGTAGTTGCTGCGGTAAAGCCGATCTTGTCGATAATCGCGCGGTTGTTCCATGGCTCGCCAACGCAAAAGCCATCCATGTTGCCCACACGCATATTGGCGACCATTTGTGGTGGCGGCACAACGATGTTCTTCACGTCCTTGAACGGGTCAATGCCCTGCGCCGCCAGCCAATAGTAAAGCCACATGGCATGCGTTCCCGTAGGAAAGGTCTGCGCAAAAGTGTATTCGCGTTCCTTCTTGGCAATCAGTTTGGCCAGTGAGGGGCCATCAATCGCGCCTTTGTCCTTCAACTGGTTCGACAAGGTGATAGCCTGGCCGTTGTTGTTCAAGCTCATCAGCACCGCCATGTCTTTCTTTGGCCCACCGATGCCAAGATGCACGCCATACACCAGGCCATACAGTACGTGCGCAGCATCCAGTTCACCATTCACCAGCTTGTCACGCACCGCAGCCCACGAAGCTTCCTTGCTGGCAATAATCTTGATGCCATATTTTTCATCGAACTTATTCACTGCCGCCATAACCACTGACGAACAATCCGTCAGCGGAATGAAGCCGATGCGCACTTCTTTTTTCTCTGGCGCATCCGAGCCCGCTGCCCATGCCGCAGAACGGATGCCGGGCGGCACCATGCCCATGAGCGCAGCGCCGGTCATGAGTGTTGCGCCTTGACGCAAAAAATCACGCCGCTTTTGCGCACCATCAGATGATTCGACAGTGGATGATTCCGTAGCGGCTTCTGTAATCCCAGTAAGTGGCAGGCTATCTTCATGCTTCATTACGCTCTCCAAAGTTAGGTCATCCATCAGAATGGCAAAAAAAACGGCATCCGTCTCAGCTCATTATTGATATTCAATCAATAACATTGAGCATGAAACAGACACCGTTGTCTTTTGCGCCGAACCGCCGTTGATTCAGCGCACAGAGTTCATAAAGCAATCAGCGTGCCAGTATCCTAAGATCGGGATTTAAAGCCCGCTATCACTGGAATTTCAAGAGAGTCTTGTAAAAAGTCGGCGCTGGCGATACGGCGATAAACATTCGTATGTTGCACCGCAATAGCGCACAAATTCACTTTTTGCACCGGAATAATGCGCACTGGTCACAACAAGAACTTGGCCATCGCGACCACATCGCCCGCCACTTTAGCCAGGGGTTGGGCACGTTCCATCGCCAGTTTGCGTAGCGCGCCATGCGCCTGATCTTCATCCAGTCCCCGTGTTTGCATGAGGATGCCCTTGGCTTTTTCCACTACTTTGCGTTCAGACAGTTTCTGTGTCGCCGAAGCCGCTTCCTGCCTCAAACTTTGATGCTCTTCAAAGCGTGCAATGGCCACATCAACAATCGGCTTTAAACGCGCCAGATCAAGGTTATCCACGATATAGGCCGAGACGCCGGCCTTGAACGCAGCACGCATCACGTCACCATCATTCTCGTGGGTGAGCATAATGACCGGACGCGGCATATTGCGCGACATCACTGCCAGATTTTCCAGCGTATCGCGGGAAGGCGAGTCGGTTTCGATCAAAATGACATCTGGCTTGATGGCTTCGATCTGTGCCGTCAGGTCCAACACAGAGGGCAATACGGCAGCTACCTGATGGCCTGCCGTGACAAGACCGGCGCAGAGCTCTGCGGCCCGCGCCCGGGATTCGTCGATGATAAGAATACGCAACATGACAAAGCTCATGCAAACGCTGTGCCATGTTGCTGCACCACCAGAAATGAAATATTCCGACGTTTCCCGTTTATGTTTATTTAGCGGCTAAACCCGCAGACACGACAAAATCGTCTGATCCAACATACTGGATATTCGAGTGATTACCTGCTACTCAGGTTTTGCACGACCTGCCACGTTACCCAGCCACGTCGCAGCCATTTTCCAATGCGGCCAGAGCGCAAGCCGGCAGGCCGCACAACCGCGAGCAAAAGAGCGGCACCAACTAACCACACGGGACGGCTTTTGATCAGGCGTATAACTGTCAGCCCTTGATCGGCCAGCGCCAAAGGTGTACGCCACGGTTCAATGCTTTGCGCCAATGCCATTCGTTGCGCTGCCGCTTGCGCAATCAATTGCTCCCGTCGCGCTGCTAGTCGGGTTAATTTATCGTTCATGACCGAGAATTCAACTGCCCCCGGTCTTTAATTAATTCCGCCAGGCTCGCTGCAAAAAGCCTTGGTTTGGCGCGCATTTTGCGCACAGCGAAGCTCCATGCCGCCACCCCGCCTGCCAGAAAAAATCCGGCAAACGCGCCCAGTACCAGAAAACGGTGCGTATCCCAGAAAATAGCTGCCAGCAGTATGGTTACCAGCACCACGCCAACGCCGAGAAAAAACAACGTAGCCAAAGCCAACACCAAGAGTGACAAAAAATGCGCTCGGTCTTCTTCCACATCAGTGGACAACAGATCGAGACGCGTATGGATGATGGCAACCAGGGTTGCGGCAAGTGTCGTCAGAGACGAGAGTAGTCCCTGCCTCCCACTGAGTGGTTTTTCAGCCATGGCGAAATGACTAACGGCGGCTAATCAGTAAGCCGATCACCAAACCAATACCCGCGGCAGCGGTAACTGCTTTCCATGGATTCTCATGAACATAAACATCGGTCGCTTCAGCAACCGCTTTGGTTTTGACAAGCAACGCCTCCTGCAGCTGCGCCATTCTGACCCGCACAACCCTGAGCGATTCTTCCGCCTTGGCACGTACTTCAATCAGCTTCTCACCGCCTTGATTGGCAGTTGCTTTCAGCAACGCTTCTGCATCGGCCATCACCACCTTGAAATCGGCGATTAATTGTTCTTTAGTAATGTCATCCGATACTTTTTCCATGATTTTCTCCGTTGTGGGGTGTTGCGTTCTAAAAACTTAAGTCTTAAGCCTACTGTGCTACTTTGCGCTTTAACTGTTAAAAATGAAAGTCATCAGATTCAGTGGCCTCCAACTGAAAACAGTGGTTGAAGCAACATTACTCATTGCGGTCCTGCCCTCGTTCCCGTCCCTGCTGTTCTCGTGCGTGTCCCCGTGCTTGCTCACTCTTGCCAACCTTATCGCCCTTATCGCCTCTGTCTTGCTGCTTTACGTCCCGTTCCTGCGATTTTTGTGCCGGCTGTCCATCCTGATCCAACCTTGGCCCAGGGGCCTGCCTACGATCTTGAACATCGGGGCGCCCTTGGTTTAGATCGGCGGGATTAGGCCGTTGAATGCCTTCGCCTCTCCCGCCTTCACTTCTCCCTTGTGGCACTTGTAAACGCGGTGCAGCGACGCCCCCCTGCTGGCGCGGAGTAGAGGGGTGAATATCCTGCTGCCTAGGCTCCCGGCCTTCAGGCACTCTCGGTTTTTCCTGCTGGGTTCTTCCTTGCTGAGGAGGTATTCCTTGCACTGGTCGCTCCTGGTTGCGTTGCTGATAGTGTTGCTGCACCAAGGGATCCCGCGGCTGGTAGCGGTAGCGCTGTTGTTGCAACTCATGCTGCTGCTCAAGCTGTTTGGGATACCGATCGCCCGAATACTGCCGCTGGTAAGTGGGTAGCGGCGCAGGTGTTGGCTCCGAGCCGCGGTCCCAGTTATCCCAGCCGCGTCTTTGCCGTTCCCAATCACGGCCCCAGTGATTGTTCCAGCGTGGTGGCGCATCCGACCGCCACCCGCGGAAGTAC
>JAYTIQ010000244.1:0-2581 GCA_043731705.1 Rugosibacter sp. | reverse complement strand
GCATCATCAGCCGCTTCTGCGCCTTTGCGATTCGCATACAGAACAAATCCATCTGAAATAATGTCAGCAAATGTATGCATCGCATCCGCCATTAAACTTTGCGAATGAGCGAGGAAGCCGACGACCATCTGCATCGCGGTGAGTACCAGATTCACCCCAACACTCACCCACGTAATGCGCTGCCCTTCAGCAAACCGCTGACTGGCGTCTGGGGCGTGACGGTGCAAGGGGTCGTGGGTTCCGCGTAGCATGGTTGAAGTGTGTAAAAGCTGCCTGTTAAAGATGTGTGAAAAGTATACTGGGTGGAAAGCTATACTATTAGTATCTCTATTCTAACTGGGGCTTCTTATCATGGGACGTCTGAACGAAATTCTCACTTTGGCGCAGGCACGTGCGGCCCAGCTGCAACTCCCTTACGCTGGCGCCATGACACCGCAAGAGGCGAATGAAGTTCGCCAGCTTGCGCCCAATGCGGCCATTGTTGATGTGCGTACGCGGGCCGAGCGTGATTGGGTGGGGCGCGTGCCGGAAGCTATCGAAATCGAATGGGCAACCTATCCAGGCATGCAACCCAATCCCGATTTTATGCAAACGTTGCAGCACGCTATCACGAGCGATTCCCTGCTCATGTTTTTATGCCGATCAGGCGCACGTTCCAGCGCGGCGGCGCAAGCGGCTTCTGCCGCAGGCTACCCCTCTTGCTACAACATACTCGAAGGTTTTGAAGGTGATAAAGACGCCAACGGCCAGCGCAATCAAACCGATGGTTGGCGCCATGCGGGCCTGCCCTGGATCCAAAGCTGAGTTCATTGGAGTTCATTGCCATGCAAACTGCCACCATAAAATTTGATCACTTCAACGCGTTAGCCGATAAAGAAGCCGGCGAGCGTATTCGCGCGGCCAAGGCCACGCTCGGCAAAAAAGCCGTGCTGCTGTGCCATCACTACCAGCGCGCCGATGTGTATGAACACGCCGACCTCACGGGCGATTCGCTCAAGCTCTCGCGCCTGGCTGGAGAAGCCGAAGCAGAAAACATCATCTTTTGCGGTGTGCACTTCATGGCCGAAGTCGCCGATATTCTTTCGCGGCCGGAACAGATTTCGATTCTGCCCGATCTTGCCGCAGGCTGCTCCATGGCTGACATGGCTAATCTGGCGAAAGTTGAGCGCTGCTGGCGTGAGTTGTCGGCGTTAATGGATCCTGACGAAAAAATCACGCCGGTTACCTACATTAATTCTGCCGCTGATCTGAAAGCTTTTTGCGGCACGCATGGCGGCATTGTGTGCACGTCATCCAATGCGCCGAAGATTCTTGAGTGGTCATTCAAGCAGCGCGAAAAAGTGCTGTTCTTTCCCGATCAGCATCTGGGTCGCTGGAGCGGCTACAAGATGAACATCCCGCTCGATGAGATGGTGATCTGGAATCCCGACCTTGAACAAGGCGGCCTCACGCGTGAGCAAATCAGCAAGGCAAAAATCATCCTGTGGCATGGCTTCTGTTCCGTGCATCAAATGTTCCAGCCGCGCGACATCATCAAGTTTCGCAACCAGTACCCGGATGGCATTGTCATCTCGCACCCCGAATGCGGCTTTGAAGTATGCAAACAGTCTGACTACATTGGCAGCACCGAATACATTCTCAAAACCGTCAAGGAAGGCCCGCCCAATACCCGCTGGCTGGTTGGTACCGAACTGAACCTGGTTGAACGACTGGCGCGTGAAGTCAAGCATGAAGGCAAGGTCGTGCAGTTCATGGCCAGTACTGTGTGCATGTGTTCCACCATGCAGCGCATTGACCCGCAGCATCTGGCCTGGACACTGGAAAATCTAGTGGCAGGCAAAGTCGTCAATCAAATCAAGGTGCCCGAACACGAAGCCGTGCCTGCCAGGATTGCGCTGGAACGCATGCTCGCCGTCTCATGAGCGCCGACTTTCTGCATAGCATTTTGGCTACCTCAGCGCACAACCGCGCTAGCCGATGAACACACCGCAACGCAGCTACCGCTATTACGATTTTGTCATGGCGGCTTTTGTCTGCGTGCTGCTCTGTGCCAATCTCATAGGCGCAGCCAAGGCGGCGCAAATCACGCTGCCGATTATCGGGGCCGTATCCTTCAGCGGCGGCGTGTTGTTCTTCCCGATCTCGTATATTTTCGGCGACATACTTACTGAAGTGTACGGCTATGGTCGTGATCGGCGTGTGGTCTGGGCAGGTTTTGCTGCGCTTATTTTCGCCAGCTTCATGGCCGCCGTAGTGCTCGCCTTGCCACCTGTGCCGGATGCCTTCAACCAGAGCTACCAGGTGCATCTTGAAGCTGTATTCGGCAACACCTGGCGCATCGTGGCAGGCTCGATGATCGCCTTCTGGTGTGGCAGCTTCACCAACAGTTATGTGATGGCAAAAATGAAAATCTGGAGCGCGGGCCGCTGGTTGTGGACGCGCACTATCGGCTCAACACTCGTGGGCGAGGCAGTCGATTCGAGCCTGTTTTATGTCATCGCTTTTTACGGCATCTGGCCTGATGCGCAGATTGTCACCATCGTCATCGCCCAGTATGTGCTGAAGACCAGTTGGGAAATAC
>JAYTIQ010000243.1:0-17873 GCA_043731705.1 Rugosibacter sp. | reverse complement strand
AGTACGTGCCGATCCCAGCAAAAGTTGACCAAAATATTTCCGTGGAAATTTTTTACCTGGTCGCGCGGGGCAAACTCGTAAGGCCCCAAAGCAATGACTGACATATTTAACCTCCTGTAGTTAGTAAAGGCGGCTACATGTTGCATGTAGCCGTACCAATAAATAATGCGCTTTAAGTCTTTGCGGCCTGACCGCGCCACATGGCAAAGTTGCGTTGGTCTTCGGATCCTTCAAATTCTCCGTTATCGCGGCCCAGGTTATATTTAAAGTATTCCAGCACGGCTTTGAGCGGATCAAAATCAGGTGCGGTGGGATCAACATCCGGGTTAAAACAATTGCCCTGGTAAATTTGATTTACCGGCAACCAGCTCTGCACGAACTTTTCAGGTTCGTTACCAAATATTTCCTGACAGTGGCTAGAGCAGAAGACATATTTTTCATCTTTGTGCACGGTTTCACGATGAGAAATTTTGGTTGGGTCACCCGGCTCGGTAAAGCACAGGGGGATTTGGCAGGTGGTGCACAAGGTTGGCAGAGTGCCTTGGTAAACACGCTCGCCACGTGCATGTTTGTCACGTAAAAATTCCAGCCGGGGGCGATAATATTTATCGAAGCTATCAGGATATTTTGCCGATAACCAGTCAAGCTCTTCATCCGTCGGCGACCAGGTATGGAAAGCTGCCGCACCGCCGTATTCGTAGAAAAGCAGCCAGACTTGGTGAGAGATATGATCCTTCGCTTCGCAAGCATCTGCCCAGCCTTTTGGGGGCCGAATGCCATAACGGGCCAGATCGCGAAACAGTGCGCCGCCATTTTCTTCGGCGTAAATTTCCCAAGCCTCCTTCCAGCTCATGACGCGTTTGGGCAGCATGTAATCCATCATCATGCCGACGAGTGAGAGTACTTTGTAGCCGCGCCAGAACCATTTATCGATCCAGCCCTGAACAATGGGTACATTGGCCGGGTCTTGTTCCAGCAAGAACTTGATGGCCTCGATGCCGAGTGTCATATGGCGGGATTCATCGGACTGTGCCGAAAAACCAAAGGTCACGGTACTCATGTCGCCGTTATAAGCGGCACCCGACATGAAGGGCACAAACAAGAGATTTGTCAGGACATATTCAAACGAGAAACTGATTGCGATCAGAAATTCAAAGGGGCCTGATGTCAGCGCATCTTCGCCAAACGATTTGGGAACCGACAGATACCACACGCGATCCCACATATGGCGCTGGCTGTGGAACCCGTTGTAGTACTTGTTGTAGTTGGAAATAGAGTGCGCCTGGGTTTGGTAATGGCGCAATTCATCGACGGCTTGCATTTGGCACGCTACCCGTGAAGCTTCACCGCGAAAATGCCGCCCGGCACGCGCGAAACCTTGAACGACGTAATTTTCAAGCGGGCTCACACCTTGCCAGAATAGCTTGATGGCGCTGAGATAACGCGCATCGGTAATGTTCAGGTGGCCATTGTTTTGCGCGAAGGCTTCGATCACGGCATAGAGCTTGCGATCTTTTTCGCCCTGATACTTCCAGTAGGCATCCATGGTTAGCCGGAAAGGATCCACCCACTTGTCCCAATCGTGAATCTTGATCCCTTCGTATTTGTCATAAGGGAAAACGGCATCAGCCGGTTGATACGTTGGCTCCCAACCCAGCCCGCGGGTCATGTGCGCATAGCGCTCTTTAATACCTAGTTTTTTCTTGGTGGCTTTCATGTCCATCATGCTTCTCCTAAATTAGTTTGCCCATGCAACGGTTAAGTAGTCATCATCTTCATCGATGTGGCCGCTAATCGAAATCAGATTGACATGCAGTTGCTGAATGTTGAAAGGTTGCCCGGTGAGTTCTTCTACCGTGGCGCGGTTAAGCGTCATTTTTCCTTCGGCTTCGACGCGCACCATGGCAGGGGATTCCTGAGCTACGGCATGGGGGTTGTCTTGCAAGAGCGCTTCCACGATGGGTCGCGCTTCTTCGTTTGCTTGAACAATAATAAAAACCTTAGACATTCGAGTGCCTCCGTTTAAGCCGCGATGCCGAGCTTCTTGGCGCGTGCATTGAATTGTTCAACCACTTCATTCAGCATGGTTTCCTGGTTGTTTCCAAACGCCATGGCCGCGATCGGTGTGAGTGCGGCCACCGCTCGATCACGCCAAGTGTTTGTCCATTGACTGATCAGCGCCTTGTTCTGTTCCGATTCAGCCACGGCTACTTTGAGCACGCCATCAACCCATTTGCTGCTTTGGCCAAACCACATAGGCATAAATGAAGTCAGCATGGCGACGGCACTACCACCCTGTGAAGTGAGCGTGTCATCTACGAAGCGGTCATAGATGAGCGGGTAGAGCAAGCCATCAAAGACAAAATTTTGTACCAGAAATATTTCCATGAAGTCGCGGACAACGAACGAATCTTCGATCATGTGACGCAACGGTTGCCATGCCTCGCCCGTCATCCATTGGGCTTTGGCGACATCCAGTACTTCAGGTTCATCCAGCAGCAGGCCGAGGCGCGTGAGGTACTGCGCAATGCCGAGGTTATCCATGGCTTGCATGATGGCCGGAGAAATAAGTACTTCAGAAAAAGCGCGAGAACAAAGCTCGTTGTTGTTCATATTGGCACCCCATGCGGCATGCCGCAAAGGCAACAGAACGTCTAGTGCGAGTTTTTTTACGTCATCCGATAAGCTCAAATGCAAACAGCGCGATTCGACAAAATCAAAATTAGCTTCCTGTGTTTCCTGCTCTTTAGCCCGCTGGATGGTCCAGGAGGCATAGTAAAGCTGGCGTGGGTCTTTCAAGTCATACCACTCGTGCATTTGAATGGCGCTACGTCGCGGATCGAATAATTCAAACTCGGGCTCCCAGGTGGGCCGGTAATGCATGTTGGTTGTTGCCTGAACACCCAAGGTGGCTTCCTGATAACGAGATGCGGGTTTATCACCACCGATGAGCTCGGCTACATTGGTAAACGTATTGCGCAATGGTTTGATTTCTACTGCCTTGATTTCTACCGACATATTGCCCTCCTTAAAGAATCTGAATTATTAGTTGGTTGTGCGAAGTGGTCGCAGCGGTTTATTGATCAAAGGTATCGGGAACCTTGATGCCTTTGGCGACATTGCGTAGCGTCCAGTCAAATGCACTTCCGCTTTTTTGTTCGCCTTCAGGCAGGAACTCCACCTTGTTTTCAGCACAGAAAATGTGGAAATCTTTTTCTTTTAGCATGAGCTCGGCAAAGTATTCCGTATGCCCAATGGCAAAATGAAATTCGATAAACCCATCAGCTCGCCGCTGAATAACGCGCACATAGCGTTTGGCGATATCGGGATCTTCCGAGCTGCTCATGACTCCTCCATGGATATAATTTTTAATTGTACTTTCCGAGTTGACTATGCAGGTTATGTGCCATCTTTTATTGCTGCAGTGCATTATGGTTATTTAGCTCTATTGATAAGTTTAAAAAATTAAATATTGCGACGCAATATTTAATTTTTGAAAAAACATTGGCAATAGTTAATTATTAATATAAATTATTGACATTAATTTTATCAATGGTTGACTTATGCTTCACGATTCCCAGCCTCAGGCTTTTGGCGATTGTAAAAATAACCAGCTACCTGGTTTCGATGACCTGATAGCACGGCTACATCTTGCGCCTGAATCGGGCCAGATATGGCTCGATGGCAAGCGCATGTTCATGCTGCATCTGTCAGCATTTGCTGCTTTACGGCGTGAGCTCATTGAAAGCCTGGGCATTGATCGGGCGCGTGGATTGTTAACCCGCATGGGTTATCTGGCGGGAAGCAAAGACGCAGAGCTGGTGAATAGCGTGCGCAAAGACAGCAGCGTTTATGACGCATTTTCGATCGGGCCGCAGCTCCATGCTTTAGAAGGTGTGGTCAGAGTGGAGCCAGTGATCGTTGATGTTGATGTAGCTCGTGGCCGCTTTTACACAGAGTTTTTGTGGTGGGGCTCAATCGAGGATGAGGCGCATACGGCAGATTATGGGGTAGCGGCAGATCCGGTTTGCTGGATGCAGATTGGTTATGCCTCTGGCTACAGCAGCGCATTTTTCGGCCGACGCGTGGTTTATCGCGAGGTGGAATGTGGTGCGATGGGCCATGAAGCCTGTCGCATCATTGGCAAGCCGGTGGACGATTGGTCGAACGTGGAAGAGGATTTGCGTTATTTTGATGCACAACCCTTTGCTAATCGAAAAATCATTAGTCTCAGCAATCAAAGTGTGGCCAGTCCCAGCTTCTCTGAACAAGTGCCCATTAATGAAAATTTATACAAATCGCGCTTTAAGGGACGCCAACTCATCGGTATTTCCGCCGCTTTCAATAGTGTGTGCCATATGATCGAACGAGTGGCAGATACGACGGCGCCGGTTCTCTTGCTCGGTGAGACAGGTGTAGGGAAAGAGATTTTTGCGCAAACACTCCATGCAGTGAGCCCGCGCGCAGAAAAACCTTTCATTGCGATCAACTGTGCGGCAATTCCTGAATCACTGATCGAAACTGACTTATTCGGCGTAGAGAAGGGTGCTTTTACCGGCGCGACAGTTTCTCGTCCGGGTCGCTTCGAATTAGCGGATACTGGTTCTCTGTTTCTTGATGAGATCGGCTGTTTAAGCTTGGCGGCACAAGGCAAACTGTTGCGGGTATTGCAAGAAGGCGAGGTAGAGCGCGTCGGCAGCACAAAGTCGCGGCATCTGGATGTGCGTATTATCGCGGCAACCAACATTGATCTTGAATTAGCGGTTGCTAAAGGCAGCTTTCGACAAGACTTAATGTTCCGCCTGAATATTTTCCCGATTGCAATTCCACCGCTGCGCGAACGTCGGGAAGACATTCCCATATTGGCAGATTACTTTTTGCAACGTTATTGCGGAATTCATAAACGACATCGCACAGGATTCACCGAGCGGGCGCTCGATGCGCTGCTTTCCTATGATTGGCCGGGAAATGTGCGCGAGGTTGAAAATATTGTGGAACGCGCCATCATTCTTTCTGCTGAAGGCGGTTCTATGGATATAGGACATCTTCCTGCGGCAGTTGCCGCCGGGGTGGGTTTGCCTCGATCGAGCTTGCCAGCTACGAGAGCATTAACGCAGCCTGTCTTGGTCAATGCAAGACGCGACATGATTAATGAGAAAAATGAAGCGGATATCGGAGCCAAGCATGGAGGGACAGCGAATTCGATCACCGCGGATGCATTACATAATGCGATAGAACATCATCGCGGCAACTTGTCTGCTGTAGCTCGGGCTTTGGGTGTTACCCGTCCACGAGTAGCCTATCAGGCTAAAAAACTAGGGATGGAGTCGTTTTTGCGGCGCAGAACATAAGGGATGAAATTTTACACGGAGTAATTTTTAACTTTATGCTAGTGCAGCAATACTTTTCGCCGTCCCGCCAGCGCCGACTTTTGCAGAATTAATCAATTAGGCGGTTTGTAAATATCCTCTGGCGCAACAAGTATTGTCGTTGCGGCAGAGGATACTTGATTGTAAAAGATGAAGCCTTACTTTTTACCAAACAGGCCGACGTCGGTTGGGTTGATGAGATCAGGGGCTGTCCAGCCATTGAGGTCATATTCATTGAGGCAGGTGTCGACAAATCCTTTGAGCTGATCTATTTTGCCCGTCGCAGTAGCGTAGCCGAGGGTCTGTATCCGGTTATCTTCGTGGTTACCTGCGTAGTTGCGTTCATACAGCTCATGTCGGCTGCCAAATTCAGTGCCAATGGCATCCCAGAGCAACTTGAGCGTTTTTACTCGGCTCTCGGCGCTAATGCCATTGGATCCACGCACAAAGCGATCAAGGTAAGGACGTGTATCCGGATTGAGGAAATCAGCGGCATGCGATGGTAAGTAGACAAGCGCAGCGCCAAGGTCTTTTTCGATCAGATCCTTGATCATGGGATAAGCCATGGGCGCAAAAACACGATAAGCACTGGCGGCTTCGTTATTGACCTGGACAGAATCTTTGCCCCACGGTTCTGGGTTGCGTGCCATGGCTTCCGTGAGGCTCCAGAACAAGTTGCGCCAGGCCAGCACTTCGCCGATACGTCCCTGCACCCCACGAAACTCGTTGGCGCCTGTTGTTTCAGTGGCTTTGATAAACAAGCCGGTAATGAAATCAAGCTTGACAGCCAGCCGCGTGCAACCATGAAACAAGGCGCGCGACATGAAGCCTGAGCCAAAAATGAAGTTATTCACGACATTGATGTCGCGATAGGCAAAGACATTTTCCCAAGGCACTAAAACCTTGTCGAGCACAAGAACGGAGTCGTTTTCATCCATGCGGCTGGAGAGTGGGTAGTCAAACGGTGTGCCCATGACGGCTGCAGCATATTCGTATGACGTGCGGCAGATAATCTTCAGCCCGGGTGAGTTCATGGGCAGAGTGAAAATCAAGGCAAAGCGAGGATCTTTGACCGGAACACCGTATAAACCGACAAAATTCTGATGAGTTAGCGCTGAATTGGTAGCAACGACTTTGGCGCCAGAAACGATAATGCCGGCATCGGTTTCGCGCTCCACATGAACGCAGATATCTTCTATTTCAGATGAGCCTTTGTTGCGATCAATTGGCGGGTTAACAATGGCATGGTTCCAGTAGAGCAGGCTCTCTTGGGTTTTCTTGTGCCAGGCCCGGGCATTCCCTTCATACTCACCAAAAAACTCGGGGATGGCGCCCATTGCTGCAATAAAGCTGGCTTTGTAATCCGGTGCCCGACCTTGCCAGCCATAGCCAATGCGCTGCCAGGCAGCAATCGCATCGCGCGATTTAACCAGGTCTTCAGCATTGCGCGGAGCTTTGAAAAAAGGGTGCGTAATGCCGCCATTGCCTGTATCGGTTGGCACGGCCAACTGGCTGTTTTTAGCTGGATCATGCATTGCGTCGTAAAGCCGCGCAGTCATCCGCGCTGAGTTACGAAAGGCCGGGTGGGTGGTGACATCCTTGACGCGTTCGCCAAAAATATACACTTCACGCCCATCCTTCAGGCTTTCCAGATATTCGTCTCCCGTCATCGGGCGGGTAACGGCAGTTTCTGCATTTTCTTTTTGTGTCATCTTTTCCCCATAAGTCTAAAAGACAGTTACCTGTTGTCAAGTGTTTTATAGCCCCAGACGACAGCTTGGCATGGCAGCTTTGTGGCTTAGGCGTGCAGTTTCACGAGTTGGTCAATCCCTGCGTTGTAAAGACCTTCAATCATGCCAATGACATCAGCTTCAGGAGCACCAACGACGACGAAAGTGGATGACCAGCTCACGGCGCAGCGATTGTTGCCCAGGTCACGCACTGCCAGTTCGCCAAGATAATCCTGAAAGGGGACGGGTGCTTCCACAATGGAATAGTGCTGGATGCGTGCCGCGTCGTCCAGCATTTCCAAGCGCTCGCGAAAAATGGCATCGCCTTGTTTGAGGTTGCGAATTGAGCCAATGGTGTTATCCGCCTGGCCAACTAATTCGAACATGGGTAAAAACTTCGTAATGCCAGCAAAATCACGTACGGTTGCCCACACGGCACTGGCCGGTGCGGCAATTTCACGGGTGACATGGACGGTGGTTTTTTTATCGCTCAAAGCATCTTCTCCTCATTGTTTTTTAGTTGTGCATGATGCGGCAGGCAGCCCCGAAAAATTGACTAGTTGGGGCTACCTGCTGATTTTTCTACTACCCTGCGACTGTGCTGCTTTCAGGCATGCCTCAGGCGGAAGGAATCAGGCCTTCTGCCTTGAGTGCGGCTTGCACAGCGGGACGCATGAAGATACGGCCATGGTATTCCTTCAATACAGGCCATTTGCCGATATCCAGTCCTACATATTGTCCCCAGCCGAGGATGGTGAATAGATACGCATCGGCAACGGTGAAGTTGTCTCCGACAAGATATTGTTTACCGGTAAGCTCCTTGGCGGCATAACCTAGGCGACGTTCTACAGTCTCAAGAGATGCTTTTTTCCAGTCTTCCGATGCAGCAGGGTTAAAGAGTGGTGAAAAGCTTTTGTGCAGTTCCGTGCCTAAAAAAGTCAGCCACTCTTGCAGGCGGTAACGTTCCATCGTGCCGTTGGCGGGAGCCAGTTTCTTTTCTGGTACGCGGTCAGCCAGATATTGGTTAATTGCCGGACCTTCCGTGAGGAGTTGTCCATCATCCAGCATCAGCGCGGGAACATAACCTTTGACATTGATTTGATTAAAGTCTTTGCCAGTACCGGTTTGCTTGCCGCCACGCAGGTCAACGGTTTCTGATTCATAGGCAAGGCCGGATTCTTCGAGCACAATGTGTGGCGCTAGCGAGCAGGCGCCAGGGGCGTAATACAGTTTCATGATGCGTTCTCTCCTGTGTGATTTGAAATGCGATGATTTGAGGTGAAGCGATGTTTCAACGGGACAAGTCTGCTTATTCCGCAGAGCCAATTGAGGTTTTTATTCTATATCTTATCCTTGTGCGGGGACATTCAAATTACAAATGCCAACTCCAGGTGGCACTCAATGTGTTGACGTAGGGGGTTACGGATTCCGTAGCACCAGGGAATAACGCAGAAGGCCCTTGATACGTGCCTTTGATAAATCGCGAAGCTGCCATATGGAGTTCGTCACCTTGATCTGTTTTCCAGCTAAAACCCAGACTTGCCTGGCGTAAAGGATTAGGCGTCAGGAGGCTAAAGCTGACGGCATTGAGATCATTATCGTTAGGCCGTTGGCCATAGGCAAAGCCCGTGCGTAACGTGAGTTTGGGGGTTGCCGCATAAGCCAGGCCCAGTTTGTAATTGGTTTGATTACGCCGCCACCCAAAGCCACTACCCGAAGCACTGCCTAATGGATTGGCTACCGGATTATTCAGGGTATTCAAAAGACTGTTGCCAAGTGCCTTGACATCGCCAAAATTGATGCGCTGTATATCAAAGGCCACTAGCCAACTAGCAACAGGCTTGATTGCAACCCCAAGGCTGTAATTTGAAGGAATATCGAAACTGCCTTCTGCAAACAAGCCTTTGTATTTATCAAAATCCTGCATATAAATTTTGCTTGAGTAAGCCGCTCCCAGGTTGAGCCACGAGTTGATCTCGCCATACCAGCCAATCCGTATACCGCCACCGAAAGCATAGTCATAACCTCGATTGGTGACTTTGTCTGGATGAAGCGAGGTGGGTGCAAAAGCTTGTAGCCCAAAAGACTTGAAACGCTGCATGGTAAGCAAAGGTGCAATGCCAATACTATAACCAGGCGCGATCTTCCAGGCGGCTGTTGGGGCAACAATGAGTTGGGCCAGGTCAAAGCCGGCTTCATAGCAGCCAACAAAAAAGTTGCCTGGCGTAGCCCCGCATTGCGCAGGATTGCCGTTGGTGTTGGGAATCCCTGTTGAGTCGTTATATTCGCTGTTGAGTCCACCATTGGCATACACAGTCACACCGAGGGACAGCTGATTATTCATCCGATGAGCATAGGCAAGTTCCGGGATGAGAAACAATGAATTTTTGCTGTCTGATGAAAAATCAAAAGGAGTGCCGGAACCGGTACGTTCAACTTTACGATGTGGATTGAATAGTTCAGCACCTGCCTCGAAGCGGTCGCTGACTGCCGCGAGTTTGGCGGGATTGGACGAGCCGGCAAATGCATCCTCAGCAACAGCGGTAACGGCACCTGCCATTTGTCGCGCCATGGGCCCATAGCCCAAAGAAAAATAGCCTCCCCCGGCCAATGCCACCTGAGTGAACAAGAGTGAAAAAAGCGTGAAAAAAAACCGTGCTATATGAGTAGCATTGATATTGACTTGCATCTTGTTCCCCCGGCGAAGATTATGAAATTCAAGACATGGCTTGAAATTATTATTGGAATAAGTATAAATTAAATATCTCAAACATCACTAAGCTAAGTCTAAGTGGCCTCTTGGCACGCGTTGGGATGTTTGAGTTAAAGCAAGCTCGATGGTGCAATGACTTGCGCCGTATAACGCTCATGCGTGGATAAACGTGTTTTTCAGCAGGTCCGCTGGCATATCAATATCAGCAAGAATTCCTGGGTCATCGCAATCGATTAGCTCAATCTCGGTCATATGCTGCAGCAACAAGTCGCGTGCACCCGTGTCGCATTGTAATGCGCGCAATGCCCTGCCGAAAGAAGCAGCAAAGCCGACCGGATGGCCGCGTTTGCCTTGATAAACCGGCGCGGCGATGGGGCTGCCGCGTTGTAACACAGCCAGTATTTTGGTGATTGTTGCGGGTTGAATGAAGGGCATGTCAGCCAGCGCGATGAGCCAGCCGCAGGCATCACTGGCAGCCGCAACACCGCTGGCGATACTCAGACCCATGCCGCCATCGGTCTGGGCGAGCGTGACAGTTTTTATTTTTTGTGCTGCAAGTTGTTTGATGAGGCTGAGCTGATCTGGCCGCACTACGGCGATAGTGTTGGGCAGTATGTGCTGCAGGTTTACAGCGCTGACCAATGCCATAGGCAGCCCTGCGGTAAGTGGGTGCATCAGCTTGTCGGTGCCGAAGCGTCGTGAGCGTCCAGCGGCCAGCAGAATGCCGCAGTAATCGGCTGTATTGCTCATGGTAGTGAGCAGGTTTCTCCGTCGATTGTGGTTGGTTTGTACGCAATGCTATTGAGTTGCACACCGTGCCTGACGGCCGTCATTTCAGCCAGAATGGATATGGCAATTTCAGCTGGCGTGTGACTGCCGATGGGTAATCCCACCGGCCCGTGCAGCCGATTGAGTTCTTCCTGACTGAGATCAAAATATTGGCGCAGACGTTCTTTGCGTTTAGCCGTGTTGGCGCGCGAGCCGAGAGCGCCGACATAGAAAGCAGGCGACTTGAGCGCTTCAAGCAGTGCCATGTCATCCAGTTTGGGGTCATGCGTCAGGGCGACGATCGCGGTGCGTGCATCGACGTTGAGGGTGATTACAGCATCATCAGGCATATCGGCGATCAGGTGCGCGCCTGCCACCTGCCAGGCGGCGCGGTATTCTTCGCGTGGATCACACACGGTGACTGCGTAGTCAAGCGCTTGCGCCATGGAAGCGAGATAGTTGGAAATTTGACCCGCGCCGATGAGCAACAGTCGTAGTTGCGGGCCGTGAATGGTAGTCAGACGCTGGCTGTCCCAAGTCAGCATATCCTTGCTCGTCGCGTCATGCAAAGTGACCTGGCCACTGGTGAGGTCGAGAGTACGTGCGGTCATCTCGCCTAGCTGAATGCGTTGCAGCAGTTGTTTCATCTGCTGAATATCCGGTGTGCTTTCAATCACCAGGCGCAGCGTGCCGCCGCAGGGCAGGCCGAAGCGAGAGGATTCTTCACGTGTTACGCCGTAAGTGACGACATCCACTGGGCTATTGGTCCTGCTCGTTATGTTTCCATCACGCACGCGCTGTACCAGGTCATCCTCAATGCAGCCGCCAGAGACTGAACCGGTGAGTACGCCATCATCGCGCACCAGCGCCCAGGCACCGGGCGGACGTGGCGCCGAACCCCAGGTTGCAGCGACGGTGACCAGCGTCACGCGATGACCGGCCTCGAGCCAGGCAATGGCGGTGCGTAAAACCTGCAAATCGGCACTGTCCATTGAGCGACTGTTACACTGACTTTGCTGCGCCGAGCCTGAACGGCAATTGCCGCAAACGCTCGCCGGTCGCAGCGAACAGAGCATTCGCCACGGCAGGAGCGACAACTGGCGTGCCCGGCTCGCCAACACCTGTGGGTGGTTCTGCCGAAGGCACGATGTGCACTTCAATGTGGGGCATTTCGTTAATGCGCAACACCGGATAGTCGGTGAAGTTTGATTGCTCGACACGCCCTTCATTCAACGTAATTTCGCTATGCAGGGCAGCGCTCAGGCCGAAGCCGATGCCGCCTTCCATTTGCGCGCGGACCACATCGGGATTAACGGCAATGCCGCAATCGACAGCGCAAACTACGCGATCCACCTTGAAGCTGCCATCGGGTTTGATAGTGACTTCGGCTACATTGGCAACAAAACTGTTAAACGACTCATGGACGGCAAAGCCCCGGCCGCGCTTTTCGCCGGGCTTGCCGGGTGCCAATGGTTTATCCCAGCCGCTGGCGCGCATCGCCAGATCAATGACGCCAAGGTGACGCGGATGCTCGGTGAGCAAATTGCGGCGAAATGCTATCGGATCTTTTTGAGCCGCATGCGCGAGCTCATCCACAAAGGATTCGATCGCAAACGCGGAATGCGTTGAGCCGACAGAGCGCCACCACAGTACCGGCACGCCGAGTTTTGGCGAGTGGAGATCGACGCTAAGATTCGCAGTTGCATAAGGCAGATTGACCGCGCCTTCTACCGAGCTCATGTCGATACCCTCTTTTACAAAGCCTTCGAGCGCTGTCCCAACAAGAATCGATTGGCCGACGATGCGTTGCTTCCAGGCAACGAGATTACCTTCGGCATCCAGTCCGGCCGTGATTCGGTGCATGAACTGTGGCCGATAGAAGCCGGCGTGCATGTCATCTTCGCGAGTCCATACCAGCTTTATCAAGGCCGGTTTGCCGGGTTTGAGAATGGCTTTGGCAATCTGTGCCGCTTCGAGTGGATAGTCGGACTGCGTATTGGAACGACGGCCAAAACTGCCGCCCGCATACAGCATATTGATCTTGACCTGTTCCGGCTTCAAGCCCAGGGCGGCGGCAATCTTTAGTTGGTCGGTAGTTTGGGATTGCTCGCCGTTCCATACTTCACAACTCTCGGTATCGAGTCGGATGGCGCAATTCATCGGCTCCATCGTGGCGTGTGCGAGATAAGGCAGACTAAAATCGGCCGATAGCTGCTTGTCGGCTGCTGCCAGCGCCGTATCCGCAGCGCCGACTTTTCGTGCGGTGGCTCCTGGTAGGTCAAGCAAGGCGTGATACTGGCTGGTAATCTCTGCCGAGCTTAGGCGGAATGCTGCGGATTCATCCCAAACAACGACGAGCGCATCGCGGCCCTTTTTTGCCGACCAGAAGTCTTTGCCCAGCACGGCAACCCCGGTGGGAATTTCGACGACATCAACGACACCCTTGACGGCCCTGGCACGCGCGGAGTCAAAACTTTGTACTTTGGCACCAAAGCGTGGCGGATGAGCCACCACGGCAGTGAGCATGCCGGGCAGATGAATATCCTGGGTATAAATTGCTGTCCCATTGATTTTGGCTTTGCTGTCGGTGCGCGCAACGTGCTTGCCGATATACACAAAATCCTTTGGCGCTTTCAGCTTGACGTCCTGCGGCACGGGTAACTGGGCGGCCGCTTCAACCAGTTCGCCAAAGCGTGCTTTGCGATTTGATGTGGAGTGAGTTACTACCCCTTGATGGATAGTGATGGATTCTGGTGCGACCTGCCAGCGCTGCGCGGCGGCACTCACCAACATGGCACGAGCCGTCGCGCCTGCCTGGCGCATTTGCATGAAAGAATTGGCAATGGAGGTGCTACCCCCCGTGGCTTGCATGGGGCCGAAGAACAAATTGTTGTAGCGTTTGGCATCTGCTGGCGCTGCTTCAACATGAATCTGTGACCAGGCCGCATCGAGCTCTTCAGCAACCAACGTGGACAGGCCGGTGTAGGTGCCTTGCCCCATTTCCAGATGCTTGGCAATGACGGTGACGCTGTCATCCGTGCCGATACGCACAAAGGCGTTGGGTGATAGTGGAGCCGATGTGTTGGTGAGCGATGCAGCCGCTTTGCCACGGTTTGATGCGGCAAGGCTGACCGGCAAATAAAAGGCGAGGGTGAGCCCCGCGCCGGCTTTGAAAAATTCACGACGACTTGCGTTGTCTATGCTCATGATTTAGCTCCCTCAAGCCAGTGCGCGCGAGGCGTCGTGAATCGCTGCGCGGATACGGTGGTAAGTGGCGCAACGGCAGATATTGCCTGCCATTGCCGTGTCAATATCCGCATCGGTTGGTTTGGGATTGCTGGTAAGCAATGCCACAGCCGACATGATTTGTCCGGACTGACAGTATCCGCATTGCACGACATCCAGTTTTCCCCAGGCGGCCTGCACAGCCTTGGCTGCCTTGTTACCGTTCTTTGCCGTGAGCAAACCCTCAATGGTCGTGACGCGTTGGCCAACGGCTACGGAAACGGGTGTAACGCAAGAGCGGGTGGGCGCGCCATTGAGCAACACGGTGCACGCGCCGCAGGCCGCAATGCCACAGCCATATTTGGTGCCCGTGAGTTGGAGCGTATCGCGCAAAGCCCATAGCAAGGGGGTATCAGGTTCCACATCGAGCTTGTGGTTTTTCCCGTTGATGTTCACAGTCGGCATAGTGATCTTCCTGTATTTGTATTGAAAAGCTGAGGAACAACGTAACTGTCCAATTATTATCCTAATCCAGGCTGATTACAAAAGTCTTGCAAAGACATGGCATGCCATAGGCAGAAATGGCTCTGCTGGTTTAAATTCTCGCCCAAACAGGGCAGCGATAACATCAGAAACTGTTAGAATTCGCGCCGCGGCGGGTCTCCCCGCATTGTGGAGTGGTGAACCTGGTCAGGTCCGGAAGGAAGCAGCCACAGCCGTTTTCTGCAAGTGCCGGGGATCAGGCTCGCCGCCCCTATTTTTTAAACTGCGTGTATTTAAATGGTGTCATTCTTTTGCGCAGTTTTTGCTTGGTAAAATCAGCGTATGAGTTATCAGGTACTCGCCCGTAAATGGCGCCCTAAATCGTTTGCCACACTGGTCGGGCAAGAGCACGTCGTACGCGCGCTGACCCATGCGCTGGAGCAGAATCGGCTGCATCACGCTTATTTGTTCACTGGAACGCGCGGCGTGGGCAAAACCACTTTGGCGCGCATCATGGCCAAGGCGCTCAATTGCGAAGCGGGCGTCACCTCAACGCCTTGCGGGGTATGCACTTCTTGTACGGAGATCGATAGCGGTCGCTTTATCGATTACATCGAGCTGGATGCCGCATCGAATCGTGGTGTCGAAGATATGACCCAGTTGCTTGATCGCGCAACCTATGCGCCAACGAGCGGCCGTTACAAGGTTTACGTGATTGACGAAGTACATCAGCTCTCCGGGCATGCTTTTAATGCCATGCTGAAAACCTTGGAAGAACCACCAGCGCACGTCAAATTCATTCTGGCAACGACCGATCCGCAAAAGATCCCGGTGACGGTATTGTCGCGCTGCCTGCAGTTCAATCTGAAGCAGATGTCGCGAACCTCGATTGTGGAGCATTTGTCGCAAGTGTTGGCGGCTGAAACCATTCCGTTCGAGCTACCAGCGTTGCATCATCTGGCCAAAGGCGCGGCGGGCAGCATGCGTGATGCGCTCTCGCTGCTGGATCAGGCGATTGCCCATGGGGCAGGCCAGGTAACGGATGAGAGTGTGCGTGCCATGCTGGGCACGGTCGGTGACGAGTATTTATTTGCCTTGCTGGATGGTTTGCTGGCGCAGGATATCCACGCCATGCTGGCGGTGGCAAAACAGATGGATGCAGGGAGTTTTTCGTTTGATGGGGGCTTGCAAGAATTAGCCGCCTTGTTTCATCGCATTGCGCTCGCTCAATTTGCGCCTGAGGCCTTGATTGATGAAGCAGAGCGCAACCGTTTAACTGTTTATGCTGAGGCACTGGACGCTGAATTTTTGCAGTTGGCATATCAAATTGCTATCCATGGCCGGGATGAGCTGGCACTGGCGCCGGATGAATATGCTGGTTTTGTCATGACCTTGCTGCGCTTGCATGCGTTTCGGCCTGAGCGCAATGCATCGAATACATCGAATGGACCGACTGGAGCGACTAATGCGAATGCAACATCCGTAAAGCCTGCACCAGTAAAAACTGCACCACCCAAGCCTTTGCTTGTCGCTGTTCCTCAAGGAAATATCCAGAACCCAGTATCAAGTGCCGTCCCTCAAGAGGACCTTCCAGAAACGGCTCTGCACTTCCTTCAGTCGGACTCGAGGCTTTGCGGCGTATCACCAGCGCCGACTTTTGCCAAGACACCAACCAGCGTTCCAGTGGCTGGTGCTCCGGTCGTTTCTGATGACGACTGGCACGCGCAGGTGGCCAAACTCTCGCTAACTGGCATGGCCAAGCAACTCGCGCAGCACTGCGAGCTCACACAACTGACTGACACGGCCGTTCTGTTGCGGCTGTCCCCGGTGCATAAGCATCTGCTCGGCGCAGCGCAGCAAGACAAACTTCAAACGGAGTTGCAATCTCATTACGGACGCAAGCTGCGTCTGGAAATCGAAGTCGCCGAGCTTGCCAGCATGACTCCGGCTGATCGCAGCCGTACTGCGCAGCGTGAGCGTCAGGATCGCGCGATTGCTGCCATTGAACAGGACGCTTTCGTGCGTGAAGTCGTCGATCTGTTTGATGCCAGCATTGATGAATCAACCATTAAATCAGTAAATAAGGAGTAGTGAGCATGATGAAAGGTGGCATTGCCGGATTAATGAAGCAGGCGCAACAGATGCAAACCAACATGGCTAAAGCGCAAGAAGCATTGGCCTTGCTGGATGTGGAAGGCCAGTCAGGTGCTGGAGCGGTGAAGGTGGTTATGTCCTGCAAGCATGAGGTCAAGCGCGTGACGATTGATCCTTCGGTGATGGATGACAAGGAAATGCTCGAAGATTTGATCGCTGCGGCAATGAATGATGCCAATCGACGCGCTGAAGCGATTAGCGCTGAAAAGATGAGTGGATTTACTGCGGGTATGTCATTGCCACCAGGCTTCAAAATGCCATTTTGAGCGAATTGCATAAATCCTGCTTACGCATCGCATAGTTGAGTCATTCCCATGCCTGCCAACACTAGCCTGGAAGAGTTGATCGAGGCATTACGCGGCTTACCCGGCGTCGGCCCCAAGGCAGCGCAGCGCATGGCTTATCACCTGTTGCAGCGTAACCGGCGTGGTGCTGACCGGCTTGCCCGAGCGCTCGATTCGGCTTTGCATAACTTGCACCACTGCAATCGCTGCAACAATTTTACTGAACAGGAGATTTGCGAACGTTGTCTTTCCACGCGTCGCGACCCGGCGCAGTTATGCATTGTTGAAATGCCGATTGATCTGAACAGCATGGAGCAGACGCAGGCTTATAACGGGCTTTACTATGTGCTGATGGGCCGCTTGTCGCCGCTGGATGGTATTGGCCCCACAGAGTTGGCGTTTGGTCGCTTGATTGCGCGAGCCATGGATGGCGTGGTCAAAGAAGTGATTCTTGCCACTAATTTTACGAACGAAGGTGAAGCCACCGCCCATTACCTGTCCGAGCTGCTGCATGCACGCGATATCAAGGTTAGCCGCATTGCGCGTGGCTTGCCCGTCGGCGGCGAGCTGGAATTTTCCGATGCAGCCACTGTCGCCCAAGCCTTGCGCGAACGGCGAGACTTTGACTAGTTGCAGGGTCGGTGGGATTGTTTAGCGCAGACAGACGCACGCCTTAGGCGTCTAGAATTAAAACGCTATCTAATTGTAATTGCTATATTATTTTGTCAAGAATCGACGATAAATAGAGCAAAGGCTTTAATCTCGGACCGAGATTCGTTACAATAGAAAGCTTAGGCGAATTCAGCGACATTTTTAGCAATTTTCAGGGAAAACAACATGAGCAATGACGGAAAAGTCGATTGCAGTCGGCGGCGGCTTTTGGTGGCCACGGCCACAATCGGTGGTTTGGGTGGCGTAGCGGCAGCTGTGCCATTCGTGACGAGCATGATGCCGTCCGAGCGCGCTAAAGCCGCTGGCGCGCCTGTTGAAGTGGATATCAGCAAGCTGGCTCCCGGACAAATGATGACGGTCGAGTGGCGTGGCAAGCCGGTGTGGATCATCAATCGCACCCCGGAGCAGCTGGCTTCACTGAAGGCTACCGATGCGAAAGTGAGTGATCCCAAGTCGGATAAAAATCAGCAGCCTG
>JAYTIQ010000242.1:0-6441 GCA_043731705.1 Rugosibacter sp. | reverse complement strand
TCTGGGTGCGGCCGTTTGGCAATGTGGTTTATCTAATGCCACCCTTTATTATTTCCCCACAGGATCTGCGCACGCTGACAAGCACGGTCGTACAGGTAGTGAGTGAGTACGCCGGTAATAATTAAACAATAATCACAAAAATAAACTCCCGCCAGCTTGGACTCGTTTATTTGCGATACCAGTACACACCAAAACATAACGCAACGCCTATGCCATAGAGCAAGCGCGTATCTGTTATTGCATAGGGATAAAGCATTAGCGTAATCCCCAACCATTTGCAGGGCGTCAAAGAGAATTTTTTGCCGTATCGGTAAGCCACCCAGCCGATCAGGCTAAACAGGATTGCCCCGAAAATATAGGCCGGGCTTGGCAGCGAAAATCCTAGGGACTCCAGTGTTTTCAGCTCATCCATGGCTACGCGAGTAGGCTATGAGTTCGCTATGCGCTAAAACAACACAACACATTAAACCTAGCGAACATCGCGATTACGCAATTAAATCTTATCGGGCGGACGCGGCCCACGGCGGGGTTTTTTAAAGAAACGTTTAGCAGGCCGTGGTGTATCAGCACCACCGGCCCCATGGGGTGCCGCTACGCCAGGACCACCAGAGCCTGTGTTTGGCGCTGAACCATGTGCCGGATTGGGTCGGTGATGACGTCCTGAATTATTAGGTGACGACGCAGGGCGCCGCGCCGGCTCTGCAAAACGACTTGGCTTTTGATGGCGTCCTACATTGACATCGACATTTGGCGACTGTACTCGATTGCCTGGCGCAAGCTGGATTTCAAGCTCAATCAATTCGTCCCACAACGCATCGGTGCGATCACGATCCGGGATCGCTAGCAGTTCACGCAAGCGACGGCGTGGATCCGGCACAGAAGGAGCAGGCTTGAACTCTGCTGGTTGAGCCTGTATCCCCTGCACCAAAAGCTCTGGTGCTGGCGCAGACGGTACGGGTACGAAAGGCGCTGGTTCAGCAACATTTGCCTCTGGCACAGGAGAGTCGTCGAGTTTTTCAATCGAAGCTTCAGCCGGTGTCTGATCTGAAACTTCAAGCGCAGTATCAATCGTGGGGGCAATCGTCTTTTCAACAGACTTTCTGACTGCCCTTTTAACCGGGCTTTGCCTCGGAATTTCAACCACCGATTCAGCTAATTTTTCATCTGTTTTTTCAGTGAGTTCCACGGGCTGTTCCGGGATAGATTGTTCATTCATGGGGATATTTTCGCCTGAAATAAATTACATACTGTCATAAGCTCTCCTGCACTCCTTTTTCTGTGCACTTTGCACGGGTCTGATACCCATTTAGCCGAACCACGCCGCATCATCAGCGCCGACTTTTCCGACTTTTTATGTGTTCTGAATGACGATTTTCGGAAACTTGCTCGTCTGATCTTGTGCTTGCTCAGCCATTTTTATTGCCAGCCGGCGGGCAATGGTGGCGTAAATTGCAGCAATACGGCCATCGGGTTCGGCAACAACAGTCGGCTTGCCAGAGTCCGTCTGTTCGCGAATCGCGATATCCAGTGGCAACGCACCAAGCAGTTCGATATCATAATCCTTTGCCATGCGATCACCACCTCCGGCGCCAAAAATAGGCTCCTCGTGACCACATTGCGAACAAATATGGATACTCATGTTTTCCACAATGCCTAAAATCGGCACGCCCACCTTCTGAAACATTTTAAGCCCTTTGCGCGCATCCAGCAACGCAATATCCTGCGGGGTCGTCACGATAACCGCTCCCGTGACCGGCACTTGCTGCGCCAGAGTCAGTTGAATATCGCCCGTGCCGGGTGGCATATCAACAATCAGGTAATCGACATCCTGCCAACGCGTTTCATTAAGCAACTGCATCAGTGCCTGAGTCACCATCGGGCCGCGCCATACCATGGGCTGCTCGGGGTCAATCAGCAAACCAATCGACATGGCTTGTATGCCATGCGCCATCATGGGCAAAATGCCCTGGCCCTCAACGGCCTCAGGTTGGCCATGAATGCCCAGCATTTGCGGCAGCGACGGCCCGTAAATATCGGCATCCAGAATGCCTACCGTCGCGCCTTCCTTCATCAGGGCCAGCGCCAGATTCACGGCGGTGGTTGATTTCCCCACCCCGCCTTTGCCACTGGCCACGGCGATGATATTTTTTACGCCGGGGATCAATTTCACGCCACGCTGCACCGCATGCGCAACGACGGTCGAATACACATTAGCAGTGATCCTGCCAATGTCCGGAATGCCTTGCAAGCTTGCAACCACCAGCGCACGCAACGCTTCCAGCTGGCTTTTAGCCGGGTAACCCAACGCCACATCCAGCGTGACATCCGTGCCAGACACCTGAATATTCTTAACACAGCGGGTGGATATGAAATCCCGGCCGGTATTGGGGTCAAGCACACCCTTCAATGCATTCTGAATCGTTTGTTCTGTTATTTGTGCAGAAGTTGTCATAGCAGCAGGGGCAAGGGTAATTCCAAAATAATTCCAGATAATTGCAGATAAGTGGCGGTTCGATGAGTTGGCAACTCGATGAATATTCGCTTATTTAATTCTGCACATTATACCGAGTGAACCCCGCGCGGTTTCCTAGAGCCGCCAAGCCTTTGCTAAACTTGGCGGCTAACTGAACCTTACTTAACTTACTTACCTAACGTCATGGCTCGCAAAATTCTTGTCACTAGTGCCCTGCCCTACGCCAACGGCGCGATTCATCTTGGCCATCTGGTTGGCTATATGCAAACCGACATCTGGGTACGCCTGCAAAAGCTGCGTGGCCGCGAATGCTGGTATGTCTGTGCTGATGATACGCATGGCACACCCATTATGTTACGTGCCGAAAAAGAAGGTATCACGCCCGAGCAACTCATCGCCAACATGCATATTGACCACAGCCGCGACTTCGCTGGCTTTCATGTGGCATTTGATAATTACTACACCACGCACTCGGAGGAGACGCGTCTTTATGCCGAAGAAATTTACGCAAAACTCAAAACCGTCGGCTTGATTGATATGCGCTCCATCGAGCAGCATTACGACCCGGTCAAACAGATGTTTCTGCCCGACCGCTTCATCAAGGGCGAGTGTCCCAAATGTAGCGCAAAAGATCAATATGGGGATTCCTGCGAAGTCTGCGGCGCAGCCTATGCACCGACCGACTTGAAAGACCCGTATTCGGCAATCTCTGGCGCCAAGCCAGAATTACGCTCATCCGAACATTATTTTTTCAAACTCTCCGACCCGCGCTGCCAGGATTTTTTACGCCGCTGGACGAGCGAAAAAGGCCGCCTGCAAACCGAGGCCACCAACAAACTGCAAGAATGGCTAGGCCAACCCGGAGAAAACAAACTCACCGATTGGGACATCTCGCGTGATGCCCCGTATTTCGGCTTTGAAATTCCCGATGCACCCGGCAAATATTTTTATGTCTGGCTCGATGCGCCCATCGGCTACATGGGTTCATTCCGCAACCTGTGCGCAAAAAAAGGGCTTGATTTTGACGAATTCTGGGGCAAGGATTCCACTACCGAGCTATACCATTTCATTGGCAAGGATATTCTTTACTTTCACGCTTTGTTCTGGCCCGCCGAACTTGAATTTGCAGGTTATCGCACGCCCACGCAAGTGTTTGCCCATGGCTTTCTCACTGTCGATGGCGCCAAGATGAGCAAGTCACGCGGCACATTTATCACTGCCGAATCCTATCTGGCGCAAGGCCTCAACCCGGAATGGCTGCGTTATTACTTCGCCGCCAAGCTCAATGGCTCCATGGAAGACATTGACTTGAACCTGGACGATTTTGTCAGTCGCGTGAATTCCGATCTCATCGGCAAATACATCAACATCGCCAGTCGCGCAGCAGGTTTTATCGAGAAACATTTTGCGGGAAAACTGCTGGATGAAGATTTCAGTGAACGCCTGCGCACCTGCCTGCCTGATGTCGCACTTGCTGCCGACGAAATTGCCCAGTATTACGAAACCCGCGATTTTGCCCGCGCCACTCGCCGCATCATGGCCTTGGCCGATCAGGTGAACCAGTATGTTGATCATCATCAACCCTGGAAGCTAGCCAAACATGGCGGTAAAGAACGCGAATTACATGTGGTGTGTACAACCCTGATCAATGCCTTCCGCCTGCTCACGCTGTATCTCAAACCCATACTGCCCAAACTCGCGCAACGTGCGGAAGAGTTTCTCAATATTGCACCGCTTGACTGGAGTGACGCCGACCATCTGCTGCCGCCTTCGCATCTCATCAACCCGTACGAACACCTCATGCAGCGCATCGAAGCAAAACAAATTGAAGCACTTCTCGCCGCCAATCGCGAAACCATGACAACCCCCACAACACCTACCGAAGCGCCACTCTCCGCCCCGGAATTTGCCCCCACCATAGCCATTGACGATTTCAGCAAGATTGACCTGCGCATCGCCCGTATCAGCGATGCACAACATGTGGAAGGCGCTGACAAGCTGATCCGCCTGACGCTGGATTTGGGCAATGAAACACGGCAAGTCTTCGCCGGTATCAAATCCGCTTACGACCCTGCGCAGCTGATTGGGCGACTTACCGTCATGGTGGCCAACCTCGCGCCACGCAAGATGAAATTCGGCCTATCCGAAGGCATGGTGCTGGCTGCCTCGGACACTGATGGAAAATCGCCCGGGCTTTTTCTGCTGTCCCCCGACAGCGGCGCACAACCGGGCATGCGTGTTAAATAAATTGACACATATGTTCATTTCTCGACAAAATATTAATAATTCTGTTGAAAAATACCGTATAACTAATTGATATAAATATCATTTAAATAATGGCATGTTACGTGCTTTACGTTTTATGTCACTTTTCTTAATTTAAAGGAAAATCATGCGTAGCAAACAATCCGGCTTTACCCTCGTCGAAATCGCCATCGTGCTGGTCATAATTGGCTTGTTGCTGGGTGGCGTATTAAAGGGTCAGGAACTGATCAACAGCGCAAAAGTGAAAAACTTCGCCACAGACTTCAGAAATATTCCGCTATTTATTTATGGCTACCAAGACAAATTCAAGGCACTGCCTGGCGATGATGCCAATGTTGTAACTCATTTGGGTGGTGCCGCAACAGCTGCAGGAGTAACGCTTCTTGCGCCAACACCTGCCACTCAAGGCAATGCCACATTAAATGGTTCATATAACTCGACCACTGGCACGGACGAAACAGTTGCTTTCTGGCAGCAGGTTCGATTAGCTGGTCTCGCTGCAGGCTCTACGGCAATGACGAATATCCCAGCTGAAATGCCAGCAAATGCTGATGGCGGAAGAATAGGCATCCAGTCCGTCGTTCCAATCACCGGAATGTCTGGCTCATATTTTGTTTGCTCCGAAGGTATTCAAGGCAAGTTTGCAAAACAACTTGACATCACACTGGATGATGGCAATACAGTTACAGGTTCCGTACGAGTCGCTGCCGGTCCTTACACCGGTGTAGCAATGACTTCAGTGGCGACAACCGATATCGTAGATGCTACGCCGTATATTGTTTGTCAAAGCTTGTAACGCTACTTACCATTAAAAAAGCCCGCTACTTCAGCGGGCTTTTTTATTTCAACTTACCGCGCAGCAGCGTGTCCTCGCCCGCCACAACCGCTGTCGCCGTTCCCAGCAACACCACCACATCACCTTCCATCAATTCCAGCAAGGGTTCCGGCTTCAAACCCCGCTGCGAGCGACGCCGGATCGCCGTCATGCCAGCGCCGACTTTTGCCAGATCAAGATCAGCCATGCAATGACCAATGGCCCATGCACCATGCGTCAAAGTCACCGCATGCAAACGCGGCTGATCGGCATCCGTCAATTGCTCGCCTGCATCTGTCGCACCATGGAAAAAACCGCGCAACAAGGCATAGTGCTGTTCGCGCATTTCACGCAGACGCTTGATCACTTTGTGCATCGGAATGCCCGACAAGGCCAGTGCATGAGTGGCCAGCATCACGCTGGATTCCAGCGCCTCGGGCACCACTTCGGCGGCACCGGCGGCGTAGAGTTTTTCCATGTCTTCTTCATTGCGTGCACGCGAAACAATCGGCACCTCCGGCCGCAACTCACGCACGCGGTGAATCACGCGCAAAGCCGTGGCAATATCTGCAAACGTGATGATGACCACACTGGCGCGCGCCAGCCCTGCGGCGAGCAACATCTCCTTGCGGGTTCCATCGCCCCACGACACCGTCTCGCCTGCCGCAGTTGCCGCACGGACTCGTTCAGGGTCAGGGTCCAAAGCCATGAACGAAACACCTTCTGCCTCGAGAAAGCGCGCCAGATGCTGGCCAGTGCGTCCAAACCCACAAAGAATTGCATGCTTATCTGTGGTCAGCGATTGCGCGGCAATCTGGGTAAGCTGCATCGAGCGCATCAACCATTCAGAGGCCACAAAACGAAACACCAGACGATCAGAAAACTGCAC
>JAYTIQ010000241.1:0-11247 GCA_043731705.1 Rugosibacter sp. | reverse complement strand
TTTGGGTACGCATCCCGACGGCAATTTTTCTGCACAAGAACACACACGAGCATGGCACCGCACAAACGCCAGCAAGCCCTGTGCAGTTCCTTCTTGAGGGTGTGGCAATGGCTGAGGCACCAGACATCACATAAAGAAGAAAGCGCGGCCGACACTGTCACCTTATTTGTCAATAAAAAAATAGAGGTACCCAATGAAAATCACTTCAACCCCATCAAGTCCACCCATGAAGAAAATCAGGAAATCAGCCGGTTTTATGGCAAGCAGCAACTTTTCCAGCGTTGATCCCGATCTGCGCCAGCAAATGATCGCAACAGCCGCCTATTACCGTGCCGAGCAGCGCGGATTTAACGGTGGTGACCCGAGTATCGATTGGTGCGAAGCGGAAATGGAAGTCGACCAGATTTTGCAGGGTTCCGTTACGGATGACAAGGATATGGCGCAGCTGGAGGCGCTACTGAACGAGTGGGATACCCAGTTTGAAAAACTCAAGAAAAAAGTTGCCAAGGCAAAAACCCAAACCCGCGCCGAATACCAGAAGCAACTGCAATTGATAGCGGACAAGCGGACAGTCATCAGCGACAAACTCAAGAATCTGCGACAGCACACCGGTGAAGTCTGGGACGATCTCAAGAGCGCCATCGAGAACGCGTGGGATGAAATGTGTCAGGAAACAGAGCGTCTTGCATCGCGGTTCAAGCATGAAGAAAACCCGGATGCAGGCAGGAGAAACAAGAAGGCTCAGTGAACTCTGTGCGAACGCTGATACTTGCTTGGGGTTGCAGCTGGCCTTGCGGCATGCAGCAAAAATAGGATGACACATTCCCCAAAACCGGGACAGAAAAAGTTGAAATAAAAAGCTTTACCGCCACGAACATAAACCATCTTGAGCGTGAGCAGTTTATGTCCAGGCGCAGCAAGAAGTGGCTGAACTAAGTAGCAATCGCGTCTTCAATGGACCCTCTCAGGAAAGCAGTCGATAAGGCAGACGAGAAATAGAAATCAAGCGAGGATCCATTAACTATAAAATCATTTCAAAAGAGAGCCAACATGGCCAATATCACTCGTTTCAATCCATTCAACGATCTTGCTCGCCTTGATCCGTTCACGGACATGGGTGATTTGTTCAACGGATTCACCCTGCGGCCTGTCCTGCGCAATTTTGAGGTCGAGCCCCAGCTCAAGCTCGAAGTGTCGGAAGAGACAAGGCTTACCGGGTTAAAGCGGAAATTTCCGGGGTGAAAAAGAGGATATTCATGTAACTATTGACGGCAAAAAGATATCCATCAGCGCCGAAGTAAAAAATGAAAAGGAAGAAAAAACGGGCAAGAAAATCACCGTCGCATAGCAACCGAAAACCCCCTTGTGGCTACAACATCGGCTGTGGGGGGGCCACATCACATACGACTGTGCCAGCAGGTTATCAACCTGCTGGCACGAGTACAGAATCTTTCGCAAAACTTGGGCAAACCGGGAAAAAACCATGAATTTCATCGCGAGTCTTGTGTCACCAACTCTGGAAAAATCCAGCCATGCCGATGCGGCGAGGATGCATATCCCAAAACACCTGCAACACAATTTCCACAGCTTCGCTTCGCTATGCTGTGAATGAATGATGCAACTCATCCCATTGGTCACGACCCGCTTTTACGCTGGTGGAGTGGTATCCCGCCAGCATCTCCCGCCACCCCCTTGCCCGGTGCAGACAGGTTCTTTCACCCTGACTCCAAGCAAAACGACCGCGCCTACGTCGAGAAGCCCGACGATGTCTTGGCGCAGGCGCAGCGCATCATTACTGCCGAAGGCTTGGGTCATCTGGTTACCGTAGAGCTGCGCGACTATCGCGATCTGCAAGGTGAGGCGGTGCACGACAAAGTCGCCAGTGTCGGTATGTTCAAGCATGCCGGACTAGCCAACCTCCCTGCTGATACCGCCACCGTTCCTGGCATATGGCAGCTTGTGCGCTGCATTCGAAGCCGGAGTACGAGGATTTATCAAATTCTGGCATCGCGACGTTGTTTTAATCCGTTTTGGATGGCGCAGCCACCTTCTACTGACATGGTGCGACTTGTATGGGTCTAGCCTACCGCTGCTAGTCCGTGAAATCTCGCTGTTGTTGGTTGTTTATTGACTGAATGTTCTTCATATCTATCCACCTGCCAAGACTGGAAACAATTCTTTGAGACCTATAGCCATCGATTCCACGGCAATCGCCGCCAACAAAAGTCCCAGCAGACGATTAGCGACATTGAGCCCGGCTGTCCCCATCAGGCGTCCGACGGATACTGCCATACGCAGCATCAACCAAGCCGCGGCACAAACTGCCCCGATAATGGCAACTATTAGTACCTCATGGAGCAGCCCACCCTGTTGCACGGCAATCATTACCGTGCTGATCGCCCCCGGCCCTGCCAAAAGGGGTACCGCCAAAGGAACGACACCCAGTGTTTCCGTGTTATCGAGCGCTGCGGCCTCCGCCGCCGTGTGGCGCACATCGCCTGGCTTGGCCTGGAGCATCGCAAAAGCCATCAACAAGAGCACCAGGCCACCGCCAATGCGGAAGGAAGCGAGACTCGTCCCCATAATGCGCAATATGGCTTCCCCTGTAAGCGCAGCGCCTACCAGAACGCCAAAAACGGTCAAACTGATCACCTTGGCAAAGCGCCGGCGATCAGCGTCTGAACGGCTCGCGCACATGCCAAGAAAAATGGGTATTGCCATGAAAGGATCCAGCACCGCCAACAAAGACAGCAGAAAACGGCTGTATGCAGTCCAGTGTGCAAATTCACCCATCACGCAACAATCAGTCTCGCCGCAAGTCCGCAAAAAACAGGCGCTGCATAAAGCGCAACTTCTTCATGAGTCGCTGCCATCATGTTCATGCGGTTTTGATATTTCTTCATGACGGCAGTATCCCCCTTGGCTTACGCGACCAATACACATTCTAAGTCAGACGTTACGCATAAGACAGAACGGTGAAACCAAATCCTATCTCTACTGACTGCGTTTTCCCGCCACTTGACTTGGGAACATATCTTCCATGCAACAAACAAAATGAACCATAATTCATTTTCTACCTCGCAGCCGGATACCGTCCAGCACACTATACATAAGGCATAAGGAGGTCACATGACAAATATTCCCGCACTACTTGGCAGCGAAGCCGACTATCTGCTTAATCACGCTTGTCATACATTCCCCAAAACTACGCTGCACCTGCCGGGGCCAGACTTCATCGACCGAGTCGTCGCAGGTAGCGACCGCACGCCGGGAACGCTACGCAACTTCCAGCAGATTTTCAATACTGGCCGCTTAGGCGGTACTGGTTATTTGTCTCTATTGCCGGTGGATCAGGGCGTAGAGCATTCGGGCGGAGCCTCTTTCGCACCCAATCCTGAATATTTCGACCCGGAGAACATCGTCAAGCTGGCTATTGAGGGCGGTTGCAACGCAGTAGCGTCCACCCTCGGCGTGCTGGGTGCGGTAGCCCGTCGATATGCACACAAGATTCCCTTCCTGGTAAAGCTGAACCACAGCGAGATGCTCACTTATCCGGCGATGCACGATCAGACCCTGTTCACCAGTGTGCAAAAAGCCTTCGATCTGGGCGCGATCGCAGTGGGAGCCACCGTGTATTACGGCTCGCCAGAATCCCGACGACAGATACAGGAAGTCTCTGAAGCCTTCGCCCACGCCCACCGGCTGGGCATGGTCACATTTTTGTGGGCCTATCTGCGCAATTCAGGTTTCAAGAAAGATGGTGTCGACTACCATGAAGCGGCCGATTTGACCGGCCAGGCGAATCATCTGGCAGCCACTATCGAGGCCGACATCGTCAAGCAAAAGCAGGCGACCAACAACGGCGGCTTTACCGCCATCGGCTTTGGCAAAACCCATCCAAAAATGTATTCCGCACTGACGACAGAGCATCCCATTGACCTGGTACGTTACCAGGTCGCCAACTGCTTCATGGGGCGCGCCGGGATGATCAATTCCGGTGGTGCATCCGGCGAAAATGATCTGGCTCAAGCGGTGCGCACGGCCGTCATCAACAAACGTGCCGGAGGCATGGGCTTGATTTCCGGGCGCAAGGCTTTTCAGCGTCCGATGGCTGAGGGCGTGCAACTGCTCAATGCGATTCAGGATGTATATCTGTCGCCTGATGTCACCCTGGCCTGATACGAAATTGCATGCAGCTGAATAATATCAGCGACAGTGCCTACCTCCTGCCGCACCCCCCCGACTGGAAAGGATACCTATGAGTGCCACCCATTTAACGCGCGCTGCCTTCGCCATCGTGCTGGCTGGTGGCCGCGGCAGCCGCCTGATGCAGCTCACCGACTGGCGGGCAAAACCTGCCGTGCCTTTTGGCGGCAAATTCCGCATCATTGATTTCACGCTTTCCAACTGTGTCAATTCCGGCATGCGCCGCATTGGTGTCGCCACGCAATACAAGGCGCAAAGCCTGATCCAGCACCTGCAACGCGGCTGGAGCTTTCTGGATGGACGCTTTGACGAATTCATCGACATTCTACCGGCGCAGCAACAGGTGAGCGAAGACTGGTATCGGGGCACGGCCGATGCGGTGTATCAAAACCTGGGGCTGATTCGCCGCAACCACCCGAAATATATCCTCGTGCTCTCTGCCGACCATATCTACAAAATGGACTACGGTCGCATCCTGTTAGAGCATGTGCAGACCCAGGCCGACCTGACGGTCGCCTGCATGGATGTGCCGCTGGCCGAGGCCAGCGCCTTCGGCATCATGGCTGTCGGCCACGACAAGCGTGTTTCAGCCTTTACCGAAAAACCGGCCCATCCGCCGCCGCTGCCGAATCGCCCCGACCGCGCACTGGCCAACATGGGCGTGTATGTCTTCAACGCCGACTTTCTCTACGAACAGTTGATTCGCGACAAGGACGATGCAAACTCTATGCATGATTTCGGCAAAGACTTGATCCCGCATTGCGTACAACATCATCGCGTGTTCGCCCACAGTTTTGCCGATTCCTGCGTCGGCATGGACAATGCTGGCATTCCCTACTGGCGCGATGTCGGCACCATTGATGCTTACTGGGAAGCCAACATGGAGCTGACCAAGGTGACGCCAGAGCTTAATCTTTATGACGAAGTCTGGCCGATCTGGACACATCAGGAACAACTGCCACCGGCCAAGTTCGTCTTTGACGACAGTGACGGCCGACGCGGCATGGCAGTCGATTCGCTGGTTTCGGGCGGCACCATCATCAGCGGCGCCAGCATAAGTCGCTCTCTGCTGTTTTCGCGAGTGCGCGTGCATAGCCATGCGCAAATCGAGGATTCGGTAATCCTGTCCGATGTCGACATTGGCCGCGGTGCCAAGCTGCGGCGAGTGGTAATGGACAAGCATTGCCGCATCCCCGCCGGTATGACCATTGGCTTTAATGCCATAGCAGATCGCCAACGCTTCCATGTCAGCGAAAGCGGCGTCACACTGGTCACGCCGGAAATGCTTGGCCAACAGGCGCACCACTTTATCCGCTGACGCCTTGTCAACACTCACCTCATGAAGCAACTCAAGCTCGTCTTTCTCTGGCACATGCATCAGCCCGATTATCGAGATCATGGGGATGACTTTGGTGCTGCGACAAAAGTCGGTGATGGCGACACGGCGGCCGGCAAATTCATGCTGCCCTGGGTTTATCTGCATGCCATGAAAGATTACAGCGACATGGCAGCGCACCTGGAGCGCCACCCGGAGATCCGCTGCGTAGTGAATTTTGTGCCGGTGCTGCTGGAGCAGATCGAGGATTATGCGCAGCAATTCGCCAGCGGGGAGTTTCGCGATCCGCTATTGCGCCTGCTCGCTGCGCCCGACCTCAACCAGATCACCTCAGCTGAGCGCCAGTTGCTGCTGAATGCCTGCTTTCGCAGCAATCACCTGACCATGCTCGCGCCCTTCCCGCGCTACCAGCATCTGCACAACCTCTATCTGGACCTCTGCCGCGAGGGTGAAGCCACGCTCGCCTATCTTTCCGGTGCCTACTTTGCCGATCTCGTCACCTGGTATCACCTGTCGTGGACGGGCGAAACCGAACGTCGCCGCAATCCCCTGCTTGCCGCCTTGATCAGCAAAGGTGAAGGCTTTGACGCCACCGACCGGCAGCGCCTGCTGGCCAGCATCGGCGAATTGCTCAGCGGCCTCATCCCGCGCTGGCGGGCGCTGGCGGCGCGCGGCCAGATCGAGTTGTCAGCGACACCGCAAACTCATCCGCTCGCGCCCTTGCTGCTCGACTTCCACGCCGCGCGCGAAAGCCTGCCCGAGGCTCAACTGCCGGTCAGCACCAGCTACCCTGGCGGGCGCAACCGGGTCATGACCCAGATTGCAGAGGGACGCGCCAGCCATGCCATCCGTTTTGGTGCGCCGCCGACGGGCATGTGGCCGGCCGAAGGTGCCATCTCCGCGCCTTTTGTCCAGCTCCTGGCCAGCGCTGGCTGCCGCTGGATCGCCAGTGGCGAGCGGGTGCTCAAGCACAGCCTGGCCGCCAGCGGCATCCAGGCCACCGCTGGTACTACTTACCGTCCATGGCGAATGGAAAATGCGCCAGGGCTGACCCTGTTTTTCCGCGACGAGCGGCTATCCGACCTGATCGGCTTCGATTATGCCAAATGGCATGGACGCGATGCGGCCCGGCATCTGGTCACGCAGCTTGAGGCCATTCTCGACGCCGCACCGACCGATGAAGATCCTGTCGTCAGCATCATCCTCGACGGGGAAAATGCCTGGGAACACTACCCCTACAACGGCTACTACTTCTTTGACGACCTGTACAGCCTGCTCAAGGAACACCCGAGCATCCGCACGACGACCTATGCCGAACTGCTGGCGCAAGCGCCACCTCTCGCCGCATCCTCGCTGCCACAACTCGTCGCCGGCAGCTGGGTGTATGGCACGCTGTCCACCTGGATTGGTGACAAGCAGAAAAATCACGCCTGGGATCTGCTGTGCGCGGCCAAGCAAAGCTATGACCTGGTGCTGGCCAGCGGTCGTTTATCGCCAGAAAAGTCGGCGCTGGCGACACGGCAGCTGGCGGTGTGTGAGAGCTCCGACTGGTTCTGGTGGTTTGGCGACTACAACCCCGCCGCCAGCGTCGCCAGTTTCGACCAATTGTTCCGCCACAATCTCACCCGCCTGTACCATCTGCTGGAACTCGAACCACCGGTTCAGCTTGAGGTACCGATTTCAGCCGGTTCAAGTTCAGCCACCGGCGGTTCGATGCGTCGTGCAACCGAATCCTCAGCATGAGTTCACTAGATCAGTCCGCCATGTCCATCACCCACGTCGCCCCCATTACCCTGCTGTTCGGCGTGCACGCCCACCAGCCCGTCGGCAATTTTCCGGCCGTCATCGACGACGCCCATGTCCGCTGCTATGGCATGTTCATCCGCGTCATGGAACGCTACCCGGATTTCCGTTTCAGCGTGCATTTCTCCGGCTGGCTGCTGGATTACCTGCTGGAAAAATTTCCCGACGACATGGCGCGCCTGGCGGTGATGACCCAACGCGGCCAGGTCGAATGGTTCGGCTCCGGCGACTGCGAACCGGTGCTGGCGGCCATTCCGCATCGTGATCGAGTGACGCAAATCAACACACTGTCAGACAAAATCGAACGCCATTTCAGCGTGCGTCCTGCGGGCGCCTGGTTGACCGAGCGCGTCTGGGAATCCTCCGTAGTGCCCGCGCTGGTCGAGACCGGCATCCGCTATGTTGCTGTCGACGATTACCATTTTCTCTGCGCTGGGACGAACAGCGAGCAGCTCGACAGTTTCTACACGACCGAAGACGATGGTCAGCGCCTTGATCTGTTTCCCATTAGTGAGGCCGCACGTTACCGGCTGCCCTTCTCGCCCGCCACCGAAGCGGTCGCCTGGCTCGAGGACCTTGCACGGCAAGGATGCCACGCTGCAATCTATTTCGACGACATCGAGAAATTCGGTATCTGGCCGGAAACCTATGCCTGGGTGTATGAAAAAGGCTGGCTCACGCAATTCGTCGAGGGTGTGCTGGCCTCCCCACTGATTCGTACCGACACTTTCGCCAACTACCACGCGCGCGAAAAAACCTGCGGCATCGTCTATCTGCCAACGACCTCCTACATCGAGATGAATGAGTGGACGCTACCCGCACCAAATGCCAGCATCTATCACGCGCTAATCGATGCAGAAAAGGCGACCGGCCACTTCGAGGCGCACAAGGCTTTTTTGCGCGGTGGCATATGGCGAAATTTCATGTCGCGCTACCCGGAAGCCAACTGGATGCACAAACGCATGCTGGAAGTCTCTCACCGGCTGGCTCAGTTACCTGCAGCGCAACATACTGCAGAGATGCAGGAACACCTGCATCGCGCCCAGGCAAATGATGCCTACTGGCACGGCCTGTTCGGCGGCCTCTATCTGCCGCACCTGCGCCGCGCGGTGTGGCACAACCTGCTGGCGCTGGAAGCCATGCTCGAACACCTGATACCCGCTCCTGCGCTGGCATGCTGTGACATCGACAATGATGGCCACGATGAGTTGCTGCTGCATAGTAGCGAATTACTGGCTATCATCCGCGACGATGGTGATGCCGCGCTGGTGGAGCTCTCCAGCCTGCTGTTGGCGCACAATTTCGGCGACACGCTGCGTCGCCATGCAGAAACCTATCATGCAAAAATCGGCTTGTCCGAAGGATGCCCCAAGAATCCGTCTCTGGACGCTGGTGCTATAGCACCCACAGCAGAAAAAAATGGCATCGCCTCGGCGCATGACCGCATCGCGTTTCTGCATGCCATTGTGCCGGCAGATGCCGAACCCAATGTTCGTCCACGCAGCCTGTTTCTCGATGATTGGATTGCTGCCGATGGCACTCGCCATGCCCTGAACACCTATTGCCGTGACAGCACTCTTGGCCACTTTGCTGCCACCGGCGACGGCTGGCGCGTAGAAAAACGCTACACGCTACAGGGTGACACGCTGACAATTGCCTATCGCATGACCAGTGATATTGCCAATGATGTTGCAGGCATCGGCGCATCTGCAGGCCAACTGGAGACACAACTCAATCTCGCCATGCCCAGTTGCGACGGCTTCGGCGGCCGCTACATTCTGGTCGACGGCAGCATTCCCGGCGGCTTTGGCCAAGCGCTGACATTGACCGGCTTGAGCCAAATCACACTGGAAGATAGCGAACTTGGCGGCAACGCTGTGCATTTAACCACCGTACCCCCAGCGCCGACTTTTACAGGCCAGCCGCACTACACCGTCTCGCAATCCGAAGCCGGTTTTGAAAAAATCATGCAGGCCGTTTGCCTCACGCTGCGCTGGCCGGCGACTGGCGACTGGCAACGCATCACCCTCAAGGTGACTTCCGCAGCATAGAATTCAACTTAGCTCAACCTTTTTACCGACTATCATGCCCGGCACCCGCTACCCGCTCGAAGTCAATCCTGAAATTCCGCCACGCCTTGCGCGGCTTGAGGAGCTCGTCAACAATCTCTGGTACAGCTGGGATCGCCCCACGCGCGCACTATTCGCCCGCTTGAATCTACGATTATGGCGGGCAACCAACCACAGTCCCAAAGCCTTCCTCAAACGCGTCGATCAGCACCGGCTTGAGGAGGCCGCCGAAGACCCGATTTTTCTCGATACCATGAATCGCGTGCTAACGGCCTATGACGCCTACCATGCGATACCGGCCACGCAGGAACTGTCCGGCAAACCGCCACTAGAAGCAACTGATCTGATTGCTTATTTCTGTGCCGAATTCGGCTTTCATGAAAGCCTGCCGATTTATTCCGGCGGCTTGGGCATTCTTTCCGGCGATCACTGCAAGGCGGCCTCTGACCTGCACCTGCCTTTTGTCGCCATCGGCCTGCTCTACCGTCAGGGCTACTTCCGGCAAACCATTGACCGCGACGGCAAACAGCACGCACACTTCGCAGATAACGACTTTGACGATATGCCGATCGATCCGGTGCGTGACACCGATGATCATGATGTTCTTGTCGGGGTCGACTTTCCCGACCGCACGGTCTGGGCCAAGCTATGGCAGGCTCGCATCGGCAACACCCGGCTCTATCTACTCGACACCGATATCGAGAAAAACATCCTGGCTGACCGCGACATCGCTCACCAACTCTACGGTGGTGACAGTCGCGTTCGCATCGAACAGGAAATTCTGCTCGGCGTGGGTGGGGTGCGCGCCCTGCGCGCGCTCGGCTTAGCGCCCACGGTCTGGCATATTAACGAGGGGCATGCCGCTTTCTTTATTCTGGAACGTATTCGCAACCTCATGGATCAAGGCCAGAACTTTGCCACCGCGCTTGAAGCCGCCGCCGCCAACACGGTATTCACCACCCACACCGCCGTACCTGCGGGCCATGACCATTTCGCCGATGAACTGGTCATGCATTATTTTGACAACTTCTGCAAAGCGGGTGGCTTCGATCGCAAAACCCTGCTGAGCATGGGCCATGCCGATGGCAGCAACGACTTCAACATGACCACGCTGGCGCTGCACGGTTCGCGCTTTCATAACGGCGTTTCGCGCATTCATGGTGACATATCAGCGCGCATCTGCAGCAACTTGTGGCCACAGGTTGAAGCAACTGAAAACCCGATGGACTATGTAACCAATGCAGTGCATGTGCCGACATTTCTCGCCGCAGACTGGCATGAGACGTTCGATCGCCATCTCGGTCTTGGCTGGCAGCATCGCCAGACAGATGAATCCTGTTGGTCGGATATACATCATATTCCCGACCAGGTTTTCTGGAGCATCCGCCAGTCACTCAAGGCCCAGCTCCTGCATCTGGTATGCAACCGGGTACGTCAACAACAAAGACACAATCAAGGTTCGGAAGCGCATCTGGACCGCCTGCTACGCTTTGCCGACCCTGCCAATCCGACGGTGCTGACTATCGGCTTCGCCCGCCGCTTTGCCACGTACAAGCGCGCCACACTACTGCTCAACAATCTCGATTGGCTACGCGAAATTCTCTTCGATGCACAACATCCGGTACTCTTTCTCTTCGCTGGAAAAGCCCATCCGGCGGACGAACCCGGCCAGCAGCTGATCCGCCAGATCGCCGAACTTTCCCAGCAACGCGAATTCGCAGGCCGCATCCTGATGCTGGAAGACTATGACCTGCATCTGGCCCGCCGCCTGGTAGCAGGGGTTGATGTCTGGCTCAACAATCCGATCTATCCGCTCGAAGCCTCAGGCACGTC
>JAYTIQ010000240.1:0-13289 GCA_043731705.1 Rugosibacter sp. | reverse complement strand
CCTTCTCGATATCCTTGCCAAGGCCTTGAACTGTGTTACAAGCAGCCAGCAGAGAAATTAAAGCGAAGGCTGTCAAAATACGCACCATGAGTTTCTCCTTACTTCGGGTTAAAAAAATACAAGTTTAAAATTTGGCTTGAAAAACTAATTCGTTAATTCACGGACATCAGCAAAATGTCCCGCAATCGCCGCAGCCACGGCCATGGCCGGACTCAGTAAATGCGTACGCCCACCATTGCCCTGCCGCCCTTCAAAATTCCGATTCGAAGTTGAAGCACAGCGTTCGCCAGGTAACAGTCGATCATCATTCATGGCCAGACACATCGAGCAGCCAGGTTGCCGCCACTCGAAGCCGGCAGCCAGAAAAATCTGGTCCAGCCCCTCGACTTCGGCCTGATGCTTAACCAAACCAGACCCCGGCACAACCAGTGCTAATTTGACATTTGCTGCCACATGACGTCCCTTGGCCACGGCAGCCGCCGCGCGTAAATCTTCAATGCGTGAATTCGTACACGAGCCAATGAACACTTTATCAATCATGATCTGATTGATAGGGGTATGTGGCACTAACCCCATATATTCAAGCGCGCGCGCAACGCCTTCCCGTTTCACCGGGTCACTGAAATCCTCTGGTGCAGGGATATTTCCTTCAATGCTTGCCACCATCTCAGGCGAGGTACCCCAAGTCACCTGAGGCGCAATTTCACTCGCATCGAGTTCCACAATCACATCAAATGTCGCATCCGCATCCGAAACCAACGTGCGCCAATAGGCAGTTGCTTTCTCCCAATCTGCTGCTTTGGGAGCAAAAGTACGCCCCTTGAGATATTCGATCGTTGTTTCATCGACGGCAACAAACCCTACCCGTGCGCCCGCCTCGATAGCCATATTGCAAACCGTCATGCGTCCTTCCATCGACAACGCACGTATCGCAGACCCGCCAAATTCAATGGCATAACCCGTCCCGCCTGCCGTCCCGATCTTGCCAATCAAGGCCAGGACAATATCTTTCGCCGTCACACCAGCGCCGACTTTTCCTTCAATCTTGACCAGCATGGCCTTGGATTTTTTCTGCAGCAAACATTGCGTTGCCAGCACATGCTCCACTTCTGATGTGCCAATGCCATGCGCCAAGCAAGCAAATGCTCCATGGGTTGATGTGTGCGAATCCCCGCATACCACGGTCATGCCAGGCAGCGTGGCGCCTTGCTCCGGGCCAATCACATGCACAATGCCCTGGCGTTTATCCTTGAACGGGAAATACGCCAGCGCACCCACTTCATGAATGTTGGCGTCAAGCGTTTCTACCTGCTGTCGCGAAACCGGGTCTTGAATTCCTTTTTCCCAGTGATCGGTTGGCGTGTTGTGATCTGCGGTTGCCACAATGGAAGAAACGCGCCAAGGCTTGCGACCAGCAAGCTTCAACCCTTCAAATGCTTGCGGACTCGTGACCTCATGTACCAAATGGCGATCAATATAAAGCAGCGTAGTACCATCCGCTTCCGCATGGACCACGTGGTTTTCCCAGAGTTTGTCGTAAAGTGTTTTAGACATGATTTGAGAGACGATTCAAAGAGGTCAATTATCGCACAATCGAACTGTCTGAACTAGCCGGAACGCCATACCAGACTAAGCAAAACCCGATCAGCGCCAACAGCGCAGACACGCTAAATGTGATGGCTGACCCAGCATTTTCCCACAGCGCGCCGGCAAGCAATCCACCGGTTAATCCACCCACGCCATAAGCCACACTGCCATAAATTGCCTGCGCCCTAGCCTGCTGGCCTGAAGAAAACCACCGGTTAAGGGCCGTCATCGTCGCCACGTGGTGCACACCAAAAGTCGCACCATGCAGACTCTGTGCAAAAAGCAGCCAAAGCAAACTATCCACCTGCCAGCCAATAAGCATAAAGCGCAGGGCAGCCAAAGCAAAACAAAGCAACAGCAGATGACGTAACGAGACCCGTTGTGCGATACGCGGCATCAGCAAAAATACAATAATTTCGGCGACCACACCCAGCGTCCAGAGCAAACCCACCATCGTTTTGTCATAGCCATGTGCTACCAGATGAATCGAATAAAAAACATACAAGGCACCATGTGCTGCAATCATGAATAATCCGGCGAGCAACAAAAACACTACTTTCGGTTGGCTCAGCACCACCCGCAAAGAAGATGCTATGTGGATTGCCCCAGAAACCGCTTCTTTGAGCAGTAAAGCGCTAAAGACAGTACCTAACAGTAATGCCCAGCTAACCCATAACAACAGGGTTATCGGCAGAATGTCCAGCAGCCACCCCATACCCAGTACAGCAAAAATAAACCCTACCGAACCCCAGAGCCTGATTCGTCCATAACGCTCCGGGTGATCCGTCAGATGCGCGAGTGTCAGCGCCTCAACCAACGGCAGGGAAGCACTCCAGAAAAAATGCAGCACCGTCAGACTCAGCAATAAGCCAAGAAAGTCTTGAGTCAAAAAGACCGCAGAAAAACTGGCCAATGCGGCTCCAAGTGACATGACTACTATTGCCACCCGCTGCCCTGCATGGTCGGCGAGCCAGCCCCAGAACATCGGGGCCACTAGACGGATCACTTGTCCCAAAGACATCAATATCGCAATGTGCCCGGCAGACATCGCGATGGACTGCAAATACAGACTGAAATAGGGCTGAAAAACGCCAACAAACGCAAAGTACCAAAAGTACCATGCTGACAGGCGGCGAGATTGATTCATAGGCACGCTCGCGGGCCTTTCACCCGCGATGCTTGATCAAGCTTTTGTTGATCCGCGACCAGCCTGCGCCGGAATTTTTGGCGTCGGACAACTCACATCCGCACATTGCGCACGATGATGCAAAGCGGCATTGATCAGCACGAGGGCGAGCATCGCTTCGGCAATGGGAGTCGCGCGAATGCCAACGCACGGGTCATGACGACCATAGGTTTCAACTATGACGGGTTGCCCTGCCAAGTCAATCGATCGGCGGGGCAAACGCAGGCTGGAGGTTGGCTTGACTGCCATATTCACCAGCACATCCTGGCCGGTTGAAATACCACCTAATACGCCGCCGGCATGATTGGTGAGAAAACCATCGGGCGTTAACTCATCCCCATGCACGCTGCCCTTTTGCGTCACGACGTCAAAGCCTGCACCAATTTCTACGGCTTTCACCGCATTGATGCCCATCATGGCATACGCAATGTCAGCATCCAGGCGACCATAGACGGGGTCACCCCAGCCTACCGGCACACCGCGCGCAATGACAGTGATTTTTGCCCCCACAGAATCGCCCGACTTGCGCAAAGCATCCATGTAATCTTCCAGCTGCGGCACTATCGTCGCATTCGGCGCAAAAAATGGATTGCCATCAATTGCGGCTTCGTCTTGCCAGGGAATTTCAATGTCACCTAATTGCGCCATCCAGCCGCGCACACTGACGCCATATCGCTGCAGCAACCATTTGCGCGCGACAGCCCCGGCAGCAACCCGTACAGCGGTCTCGCGCGCCGACGAACGACCGCCGCCACGATAGTCACGAATACCGTATTTTTGCCAGTAGGTGTAATCCGCATGGCCGGGACGAAAAGTTGTGGCGATATTGCCGTAATCCTTGCTGCGCTGATCTTCATTGCGGATCAGCAAGGCAATCGGGGTACCAGTCGTGCGCCCTTCGAACACCCCGGACAGTATTTCCACCGTATCGGATTCACGACGCTGCGTGACATGGCGCGACATCCCAGGCTTGCGTCGATCCAGTTCCACCTGAATATCTGCCGCAGTAATTTCAAGGCCTGGCGGACAACCGTCGATCACGCAACCCAGTGCAGGGCCATGCGATTCGCCAAACGACGTGACGCAAAAGAGGGAACCAAAACTATTGCCGGACATGATTTATAAATGGCCTTGAAAGCACGCAAATGACTGAAAAATAGTGCTGCCAAGTCTACCATGCGCGCTGCCACCGTATCATCAGCGCCGACTTTTAAAACCCGTCAATTCGGAACTCTATGCCTGACTTTTAAGTGCGCGACGCAAAATTTTACCCACATTGGATTTTGGCAGTTCATCCCGAAACTCAATCTGATGGGGCACCTTGTATGCCACCAGTGTTTTGCGACAATGGGCGATAAGCTCTTCAGCCGTCAGCGCCGCATCACGTTTAACCACAAACGCTTTAACCGCCTCGCCAGAATGTCCATCCGGCACACCAATGACTGCCACTTCTCTCACCCCCGGGTGAAGGGCAAGTACATCCTCCACTTCATTTGGAAACACCTTAAAGCCTGAGACCACAATCAAATCTTTTTTGCGATCTACAATACGAATAAAACCTTGTGCATCCACCACAGCTATATCGCCCGTCCGTAAAAACCCATCGGACATCATGACTTTCGCAGTTTCCTCTGGTTGCCGCCAATAGCCTGCCATCACTTGCGGGCCGCTGACGCAAAGTTCACCCGCCTCACCTAATGGCAGATCATTTCCTGCATCATCACGAATGGCAATATCAGTTGAAGGCAATGGCAAACCGATGGCGCCATTAAACTCGGCAAGATTAAGGGGATTGATGCTAACTGCAGGCGAGGTTTCTGTCAGCCCGTAGGCCTCAATCAAGGCGACCTTGGTTGTTGCCTGCCAGCGCATTGCAACCGCTTTTTGTACCGCCATGCCACCACCTAGTGCTATGCGCAAGTGACTGAAATCGAGCTGGGCAAACTTGGGGGAATCAAGCAACGCGTTGAACAGTGTATTGACGCCCGTTAACGCAGTGAATTTATACTTCGCCAAGGTATTCACAAAACCCGCTATATCACGCGGGTTGGTGATCAGCACATTGGCCGCGCCCAGCGCCACAAATGTCAGACAATTCGCCGTTAAAGCAAACACGTGATACAGCGGCAAAGCCGTAATGACAATTTGCGGTCCTTCACCCAGATAGGGCTTGATCCACGCCTTGGCCTGAAGAAGATTCGCCACCAAATTACGCTGCGTTAGCATCGCACCTTTGGAAACTCCCGTGGTCCCACCTGTATATTGCAGAAAAGCAATATCGTCATGCTCAAGCGGCACAGGTACTAGCTTTGGCTGAACATCAGCTCCTTTGCGCAAAGCAACAGACAGGCTAAGAGCCCCCGGCAAAATCCATGCGGGGACCATTTTCTTTATGTACTTGACCACAAAATTGATGGCCACTCCCTTGACAGGGCCCAGCATGTCACCTAACTGCGTCGTCAGAATATGCTTGACCGGTGTGCGGACAACGGCTTCTTGCAGCACATGGGCGAAATTTTCGAGAATAACGATGGTTTCCGCATCTGCATCCTTGAGCTGATGCTCAAGCTCGGTTGCGGTGTACAACGGGTTGCAATTGACAACTACACACCCCGCTCGCAACACCCCAAACAAACAAACGGGGTACTGCAGAACATTCGGCATCATCAGAACAACACGATCACCTTTCTTGAGGCCCAGAACCCCTTGCAGGTAAGCGGCAAAATCACGTGACATGTGATCCAGCTGCGTATAGCTAATGCCTTTCCCCATACAGATGAAAGCTGTGTGTTCACCGTACAGACGCACACTTTCATCCAGAACATCAATGAGTGATGCGTAGGCATTAACATCAATTTCTGCAGGCACCCCCGCAGGGTAGCTTTTAAGCCAGATTTTCTCCATTGCCGCCTCCTCTTGGGCAAAGAGTCTAGGCCAGAATCAGTCAGCTTTTTCTTCGGGCCAGTTGCGAATATAAGCTTTCAGCATTTTGTTTTCGAATCCCTGCTCTTCCAGCACCGCCTTTGCCACATCATGAAACGAAACGACGCCCATCAACGTATCCTCTTCCATGACAGGCAGATAACGTTGATGATGCTCAACCATCAACCGACGCAATTCGTCCATTTCCATTTCAGGGCTGGCACAAAAAGGTTTGGCGACCATCACTTTGGCAACAGCCACCTCCTGCCACGCTCTGCCATGCGCATGCACAGCATTTAATACTTCGCGAAACGTCAGCATGCCCGCCATCTTGCCCTGCGCAAAACATACCAAAGAACCCACATCCTGCTCGGTCATGATGGCAATTGCCTCAACCAGAGTACGCTCAGGCGAAATCGTGTAGAGCACAGTGCCCTTAATCGCAAGAATTTCCTTGACTTGCATGCTTGTCCTCCTCCAGAAAACTATTTTTTAAGTTACGGCTGATACACGCCAAGTTAATTAATGCCTATAGTACATAGTGGATTAGACTAGCGCTCCAGCTTTGCAAGCTTGCCCGGCACCTTCAACCATTCATCCGCATCGGCTGGCGGTGGTTTGCGCTGCGTAATAACAGGCCATATCTTCGCCAACTCTGCATTGATTTGTACCAATTTCACCTGGTCTGCAGGAACATCATCTTCGGCGAAAATTGCTTCTGCAGGACACTCGGCGACACATAGCGTGCAATCGATGCATTCATCCGGATCGATTACCAGAAAATTGGGGCCTTCATGAAAGCAATCTACCGGACAAACGTCCACGCAATCGGTATATTTACACTTGATACACGCTTCGGTTACTACATAAGTCATAATTAATACTCCAGTTTGAGTGATAAATGTATCACTGAGCGGCCTCTTTGGCACAGAGAGAAAGTTATTCAGAGCAGTTTTTTTACTGGCATTCCTGTTAACATTGTAATAGTGGGTATTGTTATTGCTGTAGTTCTGCTCTAACTCGTTTGAACCTGCCTTAAAAAACTACCAAGGTTTATTTGGCCCTCCCACTTATTTGCAGCTAGCAGATCATTAAGTTATATTGAATATTTGAGGATTTTTATGAGCGAACATATCATTCACGTCACGGATAGCACCTTTAAAAGCGAAGTGCTTGACTCGGCTGTGCCAACATTAGTTGATTTCTGGGCAGAGTGGTGTGGCCCTTGCAAGATGATCGCACCTATTCTTGAAGATGCCGCAAAAGATTATGCTGGCAAATTGCGCATCGCCAAGATAAACATTGATGACAACCCCAAGACACCCGGCGAGTTTGGAATTCGCGGTATTCCTACCCTGCTGTTATTCAAAGGGGGCTCGATGGAAGCACAAAAAGTTGGCGCCCTATCCAAGTCGCAACTAACAGCATTTATTGACAACAATCTCTGACCTCGCTACATTGCCCCCTGCAACTTGCTTTTTTAGCCTCTTAAAAAGTAACAAAAGAGCTTACCATTATCGCTGTAACACCCCGGCCATTTCCCCCATGGCGTCCGGATAATAACGCCCCCACATACGGTTTTCCTTTCGAATCACTCCCATCGTAGCGCCTTGTGCTACGAATTTCACGTACTTTACGCAGGTAGTCCATGCATTTATCCGAACTTAAAGCTCTTCACGTTAGCCAATTGCTTGAAATGGCTGACGCCAACCAGATTGAAAACGCCAACCGCTTTCGCAAGCAGGAGTTGATCTACGCCTTGCTCAAGAATCAGGCAGGTAAAAGTGAAGCAATTTTCGGAGATGGCGTGCTGGAAATTCTGCCGGATGGCTTTGGCTTTTTACGCTCACCTGAATCGTCCTACCTGGCGACGCCAGACGACATTTATATCAGCCCCAGTCAGGTTCGGCGCTTTAATTTGCATTCGGGTGACACTATTGAAGGTGAGATTCGAACTCCCAAGGAGGGCGAACGCTACTTTGCCTTGGTCAAGGTTGACCGCGTCAATGGCGAATCTCCCGAGGTCGGCAAGCACAAGATACTGTTCGAGAATCTGACCCCGCTTCACCCTACGGAACATATGCTGCTTGAGCGCGATATCCGTACAGATGAAAATACGACGAGCCGTGTCATTGACATGATTGCACCCATCGGCAAAGGTCAGCGTGGGCTACTTGTAGCCAGCCCGAAAAGCGGGAAAACAGTGATGATGCAGCATATCGCCCGCGCAATTACAACCAACCATCCTGATGTAACCCTCATTGTTCTGCTGATCGATGAGCGCCCTGAAGAAGTCACCGAAATGACGCGCACTGTGAAAGGCGAGGTGATCGCCTCAACCTTCGATGAACCCGCTACGCGTCACGTGCAAGTAGCTGAAATGGTCATCGAAAAAGCCAAACGTCTGGTTGAGCACAAAAAAGATGTGGTGATTTTGCTGGACTCCATCACCCGCCTGGCGCGCGCCTACAACACCGTACAACCTGCCTCGGGCAAAGTACTCACCGGCGGCGTAGATGCCAATGCCCTGCAAAAGCCCAAACGTTTTTTTGGTGCCGCACGCAATATCGAAGAAGGTGGCTCACTCACCATTATTGCCACCGCGCTGATTGAAACCGGCTCGCGTATGGACGATGTGATTTACGAAGAGTTCAAGGGTACCGGCAATATGGAAATCCACCTTGATCGTCGCATGGCCGAAAAACGGGTTTATCCAGCCATCAACGTGAACCGTTCAGGCACTCGCAGGGAAGAGCTACTTCTGAAGCCCGATGTACTGCAAAAAATGTGGGTTCTGCGCAAGCTTCTCTATAATATGGACGATATGGAAGCCATGGAGTTTCTCTTGGACAAGGTCAAAGCAACCAAAAACAATGGTGAATTTTTTGACGCGATGCGCAGAAGCTGATTGTAAACGATTGCAAACATAGAAAAATTAACCGATAATACGCGCCCCTGCCGGTTCGCCAAATTCACGAACCGCACCGAATCAGTTAGCCGCACGAAAGGACTACGCAATGAAAGAAGGCATCCACCCAAGCTACAGCGAGATTGAAGTGACGTGTAGCTGTGGAAACAAATTCAATACCCGCTCAACCAACGGCAAAGCATTGAGCATTGAAGTCTGCTCGGTTTGTCATCCGTTTTATACCGGCAAACAGAAAATTGTTGATACTGCAGGTCGTGTTGAGCGCTTCCGTCAGAAATACGCGAAACCAGCCGCCTGATTGCGCGCTTTTTCGACTTTTTAAAATAAAAAAGCAGCCACTTGGCTGCTTTTTTATTTTCCGTCGGATAAGCTTACTGTATGCCATTTACCACGCCACTCGACCCCACGACAGCCCCACCAATCAACCGATGGGGTGTTGTCATTCTGTGCACCCTTTGGCTGTTAGCAGGGGCTCTAGGACATGACCCGTGGAAGCCGGACGACGCCATTAATCTCGGAGCAGCCTTTAGCATAGCGGGAAATGGCTGGCCAAGCTGGCTGGTTCCACACGTGGTCAGCGATCCTTGGTTATCAAGTCCACCACTTTATTACTGGCTAGCAGCGCTCTGCGGCCAGGCTTTTCAATGGCTGCTCCCTTGGCATGATGCTGCAAGATTGGCCACCACACTGTTCGGCGCTGGCTTTCTTTTTACCCTATCGGCCAGCGTCCGCCATTTAGCTGGCTTAAGCGCGGCACTCATTGCCCCCCTTTTAGCCATTGGCACACTGGGTCTGCTAATTCCCATGCACGATGCGCAACCTGCAATCGCTGGCGTCTTCGGATTTTCCTTGGCGCTGCTTGGCCTGATCCAAGCGCAAAAAATACCGCTGCATGGCGGAATACTCTTTGGTGCGGGTGTCGGCGTCAGCTTTCTTGGGGTCGGTCTTGACGGTGCACTTTTATCTATCGTGACCGGGCTACTCACATTCCTTCACCCAGCATGGCGCCAACGTAGCAGCCTTATCGCGCTGTTCGCTGCGAGCATTGTTGCAGTGGTTTTAATCCTGCCATGGCCTTGGTTGCTTAACCAAAAATTTTCCCTGTTATTTGATCTTTGGTGGACGACTGAGATGTCCAGTCTCGTTCCACAGGCTGGCTTTACTCGCGCTCACTTTAAACTGTTAATGTGGGCCAGCTGGCCATTGCTTCCCTTGGCGATATGGCAGGTGTGGCTGGAACGTCGCCGTTTGTGGCTGCCACAGACAGCACTCCCGCTAATGGCTAGCCTCGTCGCGTTGGTGATTTTTTTCCTGGGTAATTCCCGACCAATCAGCTTATTACCCGCTTTAGTGCCACTGGGCATACTCGCTGCTACCGGCGCTGGCCGTTTACGGCGTGGCGCGGCTAATGCATTTGACTGGTTTGGCATGGTTACTTTTTCGCTGATGAACATACTCATCTGGCTGGGTGCCATCGCCTTATTAACCGGCACTCCTGAAAAAATTGCTAAAAACTTCACAAAACCCGCCCCAGGTTTTATTGCACATACACCACTCATCGTGATTGTGCTGGCGACTCTCGTCACCATTGGCTGGCTGGCATACACATTAGGCCTGCGTCGCTCGCCCTGGCGCGCAGCCACGCGCTGGAGCATTGGCTGGGCAACTATCTGGCTACTAATTGCTGCGCTGTGGTTACCATGGATCGACTATGGCAAAAGCTACCGTATCGTCAGCGCCGACTTTTCACAACGCCTTGGTAAAAATCCAGGCTGCATTGCTCGACGCAATTTGGGATTAGCCCAGCGCGCCTCACTCGATTATTTCAACGGAATTCGCACAACTAGTGGCGACAATGCAAGAAACTGCCGCTACCTGATTACCCAAACCCGACCACAGGCGGAAAAATCGCTAGCCAACTGGAAGCTACTGCTGGAAACCTCGCGTCCCGGCGATAAAACCGAGCGGTTGCGGCTCTATCGCCGCAATTAGTCCTGACTAGAGTTTCAAGAAGTTTTCCCGGTAATACTTGAGTTCATCAATCGACTCAAGCACATCCGCCAAAGCTTCGTGACGACCATGCTTTTTCAGGCCTTTTGCCAACTCGGGCTTCCATCGCTTGCATAATTCTTTAAGCGTTGATACATCAAGATTGCGGTAGTGAAACCACTCTTCCAATTTGGGCATATACCGCGCCATAAAGCGACGATCCTGGCAAATCGAATTACCGCACATGGGCGAGGTGCGAACCGGCACATGCCGACGAACAAACTCCAACGCTTGTTGCTCGACATCCGCATCATTCATGATCGATGCCTTGACCCGATCAGTCAGCCCTGAGCGACTATGGGTATTGCGGTTCCATTCATCCATGCTATTGAGCACCTCATCCGGTTGATGCACAACCCATGTCGGTGCCTCGGCAATCACTTCCAGATTTGAGTTGGTAATAACCATCGCCAACTCAATAATTCGATCACCGTCCGGATTCAACCCAGTCATTTCCATATCCAGCCAGACAAGTGCGTTTTGATCCTGCGCCATAAAATTTCCTATAAGAATTACCAGAGAAAAGAACTAGCTATTATCCATGCATACGCAGCCAAGCGGCTAGTTGCAAGACATTATCAGCGCAATAAAGCGGTGCTTCAGCTTCCAACATCGGCCGCGGATGCGCACCATAAGTTACCCCCAGGCCATGAGTTCGGGCATTTTTTGCCATCTGCAAATCGTGCGTCGTATCGCCAATCATGAGTGTAGTCGCAGGCGAAACATTGAATGCTTCGACTAACTCTTCCAACATTTGCGGGTGAGGCTTGGAATGACACTCGTCAGCACAGCGAGTGATGTGAAAATACTGGCCCAGGCCACTCACTTCCAGCGCGCGATTCAACCCGTTGCGCGATTTACCTGTAGCCACTGCTAACTGAAACCCGGCGTCAGCAAGCTCTTTGATCAGCTCAGCAACACCGGGGAAAAGAAGCAACTCGTGATCCCGCGCCAAATAATGGTAACGATATCGTTCAGCAACTTCGTTATAACGCTCGGGCGGCAAGCCCGGCATGGCATAGCGCATCGCATCGATCAACCCAAGTCCGATAACATGACGGGCATGCTCATCCGACGGCTCGGCAATACCAAGATCGCGCGCAGCGGCTTGAATCGACGCAGCAATCATCCCCGTCGAATCTAACAAAGTGCCATCCCAGTCAAACACAATCAATTGAAAATTAGCCATCGTTAAGTCCTGCTTGCCTCATTACGATCCAGTTGTTCAACAAAACTCTGTAACTCCGCTGGCAAGGGTAAGGTCAGTGCTAGCGGATCGCCACTGAGGGGATGTGGTAAATCCAGTCGTGCTGCATGCAAAAACATCCGTTTAAGCCCTGTTTTTTGCAAAGTACGATTCAGCGAAAAATCACCGTATTTATCATCTCCCGCGATCGGAAAACCCAAATGTGCCAGATGAACGCGAATCTGATGTGTCCGCCCCGTCTTAAGCTCTACCTCGACCAAACTGAAGTTTTCTTTTTCCCATTCTTTTTTCCATTGCGTCTGCAAGCGAACAATCGAATGCGACACTTTACCCGCCGGATCAACACTCACGCGCCGTTCGCCTTCTGCTGTCAAATACTTGAGCAGCGGCAAGCGCACATGCTGCAATTCATTGCGCCAAACACCTTTGACCAGCGCCAGATAGCGCTTGGCAATCACTCCTTCGCGAAATTGGTCATGCAATCGCGTCAATGCAAGACGTTTTTTGGCCACAATCAGCAAGCCTGATGTTTCGCGATCCAGGCGATGTGCCAATTCAAGCAACTTGGCTTGCGGTCGAGCGCGCCTTAACTGCTCAATCACCCCAAAGCTGACACCACTACCCCCGTGAACAGCAACTCCGGCAGGCTTATTCACGATAATCAGCGCTTCATCCTCATACACAATGTCAAATTCACGCGCCGGAACCAGCGTCTGGTCAGGCATCTTAGCCACCCGAATCGGGGGTATCCGGAGCACGTCACCCACCTTGAGACGATACTCAACCTCAATCCGCCCCTTATTTACCCGCACCTCGCCACTGCGCAAAATACGATAAATATGGCTTTTGGGTACCCCTTTGGCAATATGCAAAAGAAAGTTGTCAATACGTTGCCCTTCTGCCTCATCTCCTACCTCAAGCCATGTCACCGAATCTTTGCTTAAGTCCTTCATTTGCAATATACTCATCCTTGGTTAGCCATTCTGAAATGGCGTGCCTAACGGCCCGAAGTGGCGTTAGAGGCGCAGTTTCTGAATGCGGTCATTCTTGGAATTTTTACTGTAATCATTGAAATTTAATCAATGATGCGGTGAAAAAACACCAGTGACATGAGCATGCAACACTGCCGAAATCATTTCGGCAGCAACATTGCCCCAGCCGACCACGGGAATCTCGCTCACCCGACACAAAGAGCGAATACTACTTGATTGCGCGTCACACACGCACAGATGGGCACAGATTGCCGGACGCTGATTATCATCAGCGGACGCTTTTTACAGATAAGTCTTACGAAGTCATACATTTTGTTTGCCAAAATTTTTCTACATCATTTGCCAAACTATTTGCCAAATCAACCGAGGCATCATGAACTTGCCACCCCGATTGCAAACCAGACTCACACTGATGGT
>JAYTIQ010000239.1:0-2661 GCA_043731705.1 Rugosibacter sp. | reverse complement strand
AGAAGTTCAGACTTGATCTGACAACCACCGCACCTCAAAACAGGTAACTGTCAGATCAAGTCTGAACTTCTACAGCTAAGGAAACTCTAGAACAACTCGATCCCTAACCTATAACCCGCCGCCCACACCAAAAAACATGCCCCGCACCACCGCCCTAATCCTCACATCCCTCATCCTCATCGCGCTCCTCGCCCTGTCCGGCTTTAACCCGCATGACCGGGCGACGTGGCTTCTGGAGGTTTTGCCAGTGATGATTGCGCTGCCGATTCTGTGGGCGACATATGGTCGCTTTCCGCTCACCACTCTGCTCTATGTGCTGATCTTTGCGCATGCGGTGGTGCTGATGGTCGGCGGCACTTACACCTATGCAGAAGTGCCGCTGGGTTTTCAGTTGCAGGATTTTTTTGGTTTGAGCCGCAATCCTTACGACAAGATTGGCCACTTCTTTCAGGGCTTCGTGCCCGCGATGGTGGCGCGGGAAGTTTTGCTGCGTGGCAGGTTTGTGCGTGGCGGCACAATGCTGGCTTTTATCATCGTCTGCATTGTGCTGGCGATCAGCGCGACGTATGAACTCATTGAATGGTGGGTGGCGCTGGCCATCGGGCAAGGGGCAGATCAGTTCCTTGGCACGCAAGGCGACCCGTGGGATACGCAATCCGACATGTTCCTGGCGCTCATTGGCGCAGTCACGGCTTTGCTTTTTCTCTCACGCGTGCATGATCGCCAGATGCGCCAGATCAAAACACGCGCTGCTGCTTAATTTTATTGAATGATCACAGGGTAAAAACAGACCACGTGAAAAGTCGGCGCTGATGAAACAACTGCGCTACAAGGCGGTCGGGCAATAAACGCCCTCCTCGCCATAGCGGATGGTGAGACGGCGCAAAACATGTGGCGCGATGCAGCAGTTGTTAGAGCTGAGGTTAGAAATAAGGTCATCTGCCCCAACTTCCCTGGTGGCACCTCAAAAAAACAGGGGTTTCAGATTTAACTCCGCAACAATGCCCGCAAATATCGCCGCGCCAAACCAGTTATTGTGGCGAAAGGCTTTAAAACACTGCATGCGGTCACGATGACGAATCAGAAAAAAGTGATAGATGGCAATCAGCGCTGCCACGACGAGTCCCAATTGATACAGCACACCCAAACCCAGGGTCTTGCCCACCATGAATAAGATGAGCAGGCTCACGCCGTAGCAGATCATCACGGCGGCAACATCAAATCGGCCAAAGGTAATCGCGGCAGTTTTAATGCCAATTTTGAGATCATCCTCGAGGTCAACCATGGCATATTCAGTGTCATACGCTACTGCCCAAAAAATATTCGCGCCCAGCATCGCCCATCCCAAAGGTGGCACATACCCTATCACTGCAGCGAATGCCATCGGAATGCCAAAACCGAAGGCGATGCCGAGATAAGCTTGCGGGATGGCAAAAAAACGTTTGGTAAAGGGATAGCTTGCTGCAAGAAACACTGCCACCAGCGCAAGTGGCCAGATGTCTTGCCAGATCGGCAGAATCAACAGCCCGGCGCACAGCGTGAGCACCGCCGCCAACGCCAAGGCCTCACGCGGTGAGACACTACCCGCAGCCAATGGCCGATCTTTCGTGCGCGCCACATGCGGGTCAAAATCACGATCAGCCCAATCGTTAATCACGCAACCGGCCGAGCGCATCAAGAGCGTGCCCAGCACAAAAATCCATACCAGCGACCAGGGGGGGTGCCCGCGCGTAGCAATCCATAACGCCCACAGCGTAGGCCACAGCAATAGCAAAATGCCGATGGGTTTGTCCAGCCGCATCAGCTTTTCATAGGCATCCAGGCGATCTTTAAGCGTAGTGATATTCATGCGTTGATTTTACCGGCCAAAGTGGCCAACGTCTTGCCTCGCCACCGTATCGCCAGCGCCGACTTTTCTCAAACTGCCCACGTGGCATCCCTTACAATCACATAAAAATTACCCCCTTGCCAACCCATGCGCTTGCCCTATGTTTTTTTCGCCATTGGCTTTCTGCTGACGTTTGCCATGGCTCTCGTGGTTTATTGCGGAAAACGGCCTCTGGCAATCATTGCAGTCTATGCTGAGTGCTGCATGAGCGAGGCATGACCAAGCCGTCTGGCGTTGCGCGTTATGTCGCCTACCCGTGGGCGGCACCCTGCACGCTGGTGGGCCTGCTGCTGGCCTGCCTGATCGTCATATTGGGCTCGCGCTGTCATAAAGTTCGTGGGGTGCTTGAAGTAGGGCTTGCACCGCGCCGATGGTCACTTGCAAAAAATTTTCAGTCGTGTTGTGTAAAGCATCTGCCATTTTCAGCCATCACTTTTGGCCACGTGATTATCGGCTTGAGCCAAAAGGATCTGGATGATTTACGCGAACATGAGCACGCACACGTCAGGCAATACGAACAATGGGGGCTGTTGTTCTTCCTTGTGTATCCTGGCTCAAGTGCGCTGCAATGGCTGTCAGGCAAACACCCTTATCGCGATAATTTTTTTGAGGTTCAGGCGCGGCTGCAAGAGGCTTTACGCAGGAAAAACACCAGTCGATAAATAGCGGTCGCCTCGATCGCAAATGATGCTGACGATGACAGCATTTTCAACAGTAGCTGCAATACGCAGAGCAACATGCACGCCGCCGCCAGACGAAATGCCCGCGAAGAT
>JAYTIQ010000238.1:0-2879 GCA_043731705.1 Rugosibacter sp. | reverse complement strand
AGCTCTATGCCCGGCTCAGCGTCAATAGGCTCAGCGCAAGTGGTTGAGGCAACGACAGCTTGCGCCATGGCCATGGCTTCCAGCACTTTGTTCTGAATGCCGCGTGCGATGCGCAGCGGCGCAATGATGACAGCCGCATGCGCGATGTAAGGCCGCACATCATCGACCGTGCCGGTGACCACAATGCCTGCGGCAGGATCAGCCGCCAATGCCTGCACAGCAGCATCCGGGCTGCGCCCGGCGATATAAAAACGCAGCGCTGGATGGCGTCGGCGAAGCTCAGAAAATACCGCCTGGGCAAACCAGACGGCAGCGTCAATATTCGGCCAGTAGTCCATCGCGCCGGTAAAGACGACTGGGGTTTCGCCTGCGGGGTAAGGTGAAGCGAATACATGGTCAGGCGAAAAGAAATCGGCATCGACGCCATTGCACATCGCTTCGACACGATCTGTGCACTCGGGTGCCGCTTGTTGAAAGAGCGCGACTTCCGCTTCGGTGACAAAAAAAGAGTGGCGCGCGCGGCGCGCGACATCGCGTTCAAAGCGCAGCAGCTGCCTGCCTTCGCGCTGGTAAACCCAGGATAACGGCCAGCGGTGAGTGGTGGCGTATTGCGTCCATTTGGCAGAATCCATATCGACAAAATCGACCAGTGTGGGCAGTTGATCCATGTCAGGAATATAGTCGGCCATGACAGATGAAAAGATCACCGCGCCATCTATGGCTTCGCGCGCACGGGTAGCAGCAACCCAGTCACGCAAGCCGCGGTCGCGGTAATACGGCAGGGAAAGCGCCTCGCCACTGAGCAAACCTGACAAGCTGCGCAGCCTGGCTAACCTGGGTGACAGGCAGGCGACATGCATGTCCGCACACAGGGCACGCACAGTATCCAGATAGGCTGCGTCTGCCGGATCGTCGATGAAGGTACCCAGATAAATTTCGTGATGCTGCGCCAGGTGCTTCAACAGGTTGTAAGAACGCACCTTGTCGCCCTTGTTGGGCGGATAAGGCAAGCGGTGTACCAGATAGAGCAACTTGGCCATGCACCTATCAACCCAGATTCCGCACGATGAAGGGACCGAGAAAATTGGCCAGTGACAGTGGCATACGCCGCCAGACTTCGATCATCAGTTTGTATTTAGGGTTATTGGGATTGTTTTGTGGAATGCCATCGCGCTTGTAAAGACGATATTCGTAATGCAGGGGTTGTGGCTCAAAGCCCCAGTTTTTCTTGAATGAATAGGGACCTGTGCCCACTTTGCTGCGTCCGTAGTCGAATACTTTGATGCCACGTTGCGCCGCGTGGCACATCAACGCCCAGTATTTGAAATCATTCGCGGCAAAATCGCGGGCACGCTCGGCATCCCCCGCGTAATACGGCAAAATCTCGTCGCGAAAATAGAAGCTCAGCACGCTGCTCAGCGGCGCACCCTCAGGATCAACAACAGTGAGAATTTCGCAGTCATTGCCAAACTCACGCAACAGGGCTGCGAAATAACGCTTGGGCATGGCCGGCGTGCCATGCCGATGCACGTTATCCGCAAACAAGGCAAAAAAGCGATCTGCCGTGGTATCGAATTCGGCACGCAATTTGTTATTGATTCCCTTGCGCACCATAGCGCGCTGCTTGCGCGGTATCGCCAGCATGTTGGCTTCATCATCCGCCGTGATTTCCTTGCGGAAGGTGACATACAAATCCTGCGTTGGCCATTCAGGATGGCGCGGCTGCATGTTGCGGTATTCAAGATGGGCAACGCCGAGCTCTTGTGCCAGCCGTTCGGCCTCGGCCTCAAGGGCAGCAGCCGCTTCAGCCGTATCGGCGGCGACACCGCCATACACGGCGAACGGCAGCGCTATCAAGGAATTGCCGAATAACCGGCTTTTGATTTGCGCCAAGGGCAGCACCCCTTGGATGACACCCTCTCGCTCTGCGTACAGAAAAAAGGTTCGATGCCCGAACACCGTACGCAAAATGGTTTGCCAGCCCGCACGATGAAAAAATGTCGCCTCGGGTGCTGCTGCGACATAAGCTTCCCACTGTTTGATTACAGCAGGATCATTCTCCAGATGCTTGACGTGCAAATTATTCGGCGCTGTTTTTGCGTTGATTGTTGCATTTGTTGACATGCTGCTGGACTGCATCATGGGGATAGAAATATTTTATCCATGCGGCCCCATTGGAAATCTTTCAACAGACATTTGAGCCGGTTTTCCATACGGTGAATATTCACGTAATGGCGAAATCGCGTCTTGACACTAAGCCCCGGAATGCGTGGCTGCTCTTTATCCAGCTCCCATGGATGAAAATAAAATACGGCCGCCTGGCGATCTGTTTTATTGACATGTGCAATGAGCCGACGAGATAGCTCGTAGGGCATCAACCTGAAATAGCCCCCCCCGCTGGCCGGCCAGTTGCGGTCAAACACCCGCACGGTGGTGGGGGGCACTTCAATCAATAAAGGATGCGCCGCGTGAGCGAATCGTGGGGCATCCGGCATGCCATAGTGATCATGCTTGACCGGATAAACACTCGAACTATAGCGATATCCGGCTTGCGCCAGACATTCAAAAGCCCAGTCACGGTTGCTTGCGCCGATCGAAAAACTGGGGGCTCGGTAGCCGATCACTGGTATGCCAGCAATATCTTCCAGAATATTTTTAGCGTGGGTGATATCGGCTAAAAAATCTTCGGCGTCAAGGTCGCTCACTCGCTGGTGTCCGTAACCGTGGCTGGCCAACTCATGTCCGCCTGCCACAATGGCGTGGACTATCTGAGGATATCGCTCGGCAATCCAGCCCAAGGTAAAGAACGTGGCTTTAACGTCTCGTTCATCGAGCATGTTCAGAATACGGTCAACGTTACGCGCCACGCGACACTCGCA
>JAYTIQ010000237.1:0-4076 GCA_043731705.1 Rugosibacter sp. | reverse complement strand
CCATCCGCGCTCGTGGCGTGAAAATTACAAGCCAGTACGCTTTGCACATGCGCAGCCAACGCCTCGCTGCCGACTGACTGACACGCTTCAGCGCGACAGACGCGCACTACATGGCGGCCCGGTGGCGTCTGGCGAAAATAATGGTAGTAAGTGATTACGCCATGCACCTCGGCACGCGAAAGATTCAACGCGCGGGCGATAGAGGGCACAGCCTCCGGCGGAATGTAGCCAAGAGCGTCCTGAATATCATGCAGGATAGGCAATAGAGCTCCAGGCAAGGATTGCTTCGCTGCCAGAATGTGCGCAACTGTGGAAAGGTTATCCGGATTTTCCATTGAGTCGGGTTAGATGTTTTTTATTAAAAAGCATTTCTGGTAAGTTGCTGGAAGCCGAGGCAAAAAATCACGACCTCTCGCAACACACTACGCTTACACAAAAGATTATATAAGAGAAGCTTGCTTGCTAAAAAAAGAAGCCGCGACAAATCCTTTCTTTTTCAGGCATTTCAACCCTATCGCGCCGTCTTGCCAGCGCCGACTTTTCATAATGACTTATTTGAGTATTATTCATCCCTTGAAATCCTAGTGACCCGGGTCAGGAGAAACAAAATAATGACACTAACCATTGGCATACTTCGCGAGCGTCTCGTTGGTGAAACACGTGTCGCCAGCGTGCCCGATGTCGTAAAGAAATACAAAGCACTCGGCGCAGCGGTATGTGTTGAGACGCAAGCTGGATCGCCCTGTTACCTGAGTGACGAAGACTTTGGCGCAGACACTATTGCGATGAGTGCCGCACAGGTATTTTCCACAGCTCAGGTGCTGCTCACCGTTCAGCCACCCAGCCTTGACGATATTAAGGCCATGGCTCCTGGCACCGTATTGATTGGTTCGCTCGCACCCTATGCCAGCCGCGAGCGCATTGAGGCGCTGAAAGCCAGAAACATCACAGCATTCGCCACCGAGCTGATCCCGCGCATTTCACGTGCACAGAGCATGGATACGCTGTCCAGCCAGGCGGCAGTTTCAGGTTATCTGACGGTTTTGATTGCGGCTAACCATTGTCCCAAGTTTTTCCCGATGCTGACTTACGCTGCCGGTACCATCCGTCCGGCGCGCGTACTGGTGATCGGCGCCGGTGTCGCGGGTTTGCAGGCGATTGCAACCGCCAAGCGGCTGGGCGCAATTGTTGAAGGCTACGACGTGCGTCCCGAAACCCGCGAACAGATTGAATCGCTGGGTGCGAAATTTGTGGACACCGGCGTCTCGGCAGCCGGTAGCGGCGGCTATGCGCGCGAGCTGACTGATGAAGAAAAAGCGCAGCAGGCCGACAAACTTGGCCGCGCCGTGGCCAATGCCGATGTGCTGATTACTACAGCCGCCATTCCTGGCAAACGCTCGCCACTGATCATCAACGCCACCATGATTGCCGGCATGAAGCCGGGAGCCGTAGTGGTTGACATGGCGGCTGAAGGCGGCGGCAATTGTGCCGGTACAGTGGCCGGGCAGACGGTCAAAGTGGGCGGCGTGACCATCATCGGTGCCGTTAATCTGCCCGCGCAAATGCCAGTGCATGCCTCAGAAATGTTCGCCAAGAATCTCTACAACTTCATCTCGCCATTCATCAAGGATAGCGTACTCAATCTTGACTGGAGCGATGAAGTGCTGGCCGGAGCTTGCCTTACGCGCGATGGTCAATTGATACATGAAGGTGTCAAAAAAGTATTTGGAGAAAGTAACAACAGCCCCCCCTCCATGAAGGGGGATGACAGTGGTTCCGCCGCTGGCGCGGCTTCCACTAACAACGCCGGAGAGGTCTGACATGGAAAACTTCATCTACGTGTATATCTTCATGCTGGCAGCCTTCACCGGCTACGAAATCATTTCGCGCGTGCCGGTGATTTTGCACACGCCGCTGATGTCCGGCTCTAACTTTGTGCATGGCGTGGTGCTGGTCGGCGCGATGGTAGCGCTGGGCAATGCAGACCCGAATGATCCGCTGCAACTGGCAATCGGCTTCTTCGCCGTATTTCTCGGCGCTGCCAATGCGGCGGGCGGCTATGTGGTCACCGAACGCATGCTGGCGATGTTCAAATTAAACAAGAAGGAAGCGAAATGACTGCACTGATCCAAGTTGCCTACTTCGTCGTTGCCGTTCTATTCATTCTCGGCTTGAAAGCCATGGCCTCACCCGTAACAGCCAAGCGCGGTATTGTTTGGGCTGGCATCGGGATGCTGCTGGCAACGGTGATTACCTTTGCCACACCGGGGATGCACAATTTTGTTCTGATGACTGTGGCCATCGTGCTGGGCGGCGGCCTGGCCTGGTATCTCGGTCGTGTGGTCAAAATGACCGATATGCCGCAAATGGTCGCCATCTATAACGGCATGGGCGGTGGCGCTGCAGCGGCGATTGCAGCGCTTGAGTTTTCGCGCGGCCATGTGCATGGCGTCGTTGTCACGACGCTGGCTGTACTGGGTGCCTTGATCGGCTCGGTGGCTTTTTCCGGCTCATGCATTGCCTTTGCGAAACTGCAGGGCATTATGAAAAAAGCCTGGCGACTGCCTGCACAAAATTCGGTCAACTTAATGCTGGCTCTGGTTGCGCTTGGCTTGGCGATCAAATTGGTTATGGCAGGTGCGGCAGCGGAACCCGGTGCAACAGGCGCAGTACTCGAAACCACGACGCTGATCGCTTTTTTCATCGTATCGCTGATACTAGGTATCGTTTTGACAACTCCCATTGGCGGGGCGGATATGCCTGTTGTTATCTCATTGCTCAATGCCTTCACCGGCCTGGCAGTCGGCCTTGAAGGTTACGTTCTGGGCAATCCCGCGCTGATTATTGCGGGCATTGTGGTTGGCGCATCAGGTACTTTGCTGACTCAGCTAATGTCCAAATCGATGAACCGGCCAATTACCAATATTATCTTCACGCCTATAACCGGCGAAGCCCGAGCGGGAGAAGCCATTACCGGCACCATGAAAGAAGCCAGTGCAATGGATGCCGCAGCAATGATGCGTTTTGCACAGAAGGTTGTTATCGTGCCCGGGTATGGCATGGCTGTAGCTGGTGCGCAACACAAAGTATGGGAGATGGCAAAACTACTTCAGGAAGCCGGTGTTGAAGTCAAATTTGCGATTCATCCCGTCGCAGGCCGAATGCCCGGCCACATGAATGTGTTACTCGCGGAAGCCGGAGTGCCTTATGACATGATTTTTGATCTGGAAGAAATCAACGAAGAATTTAGCCAGGCCGATGTCGCCTTGGTGATTGGTGCCAACGATGTCGTCAACCCCTCAGCGCGCACGGATAAATCCAGCCCAATCTATGGCATGCCGATTCTAAACGTCGATCACGCACAAAACGTGATTGTGAACAAACGCGGCAAAGGTACGGGTTACTCGGGGATTGAAAATGCCTTGTTCTATGGCGAAAACACCCGATTACTCTATGGCAGTGCACAACAGGCAATTGCTGATGTCATTGCCAATATCAAGACGATGCAGACGTAATCGGTAAGTCGCACTTTGCCAAGAACTCACGTGCAATAGCCTGCATTAGAAAAACTGTGGCTGCTACAGGTGCGGCTGCTAAACGTTAAACGTGCCTTGCATCAAAAAAATGTATGCGATTACGGCCTTTATCTTTGGCGCGATACATCGCCATATCTGCTCGCTTGAGCAGATCATCAGAGCTGACTCCGTCACCGATAAATAGCGCCACACCTATGCTGGTCGAACACCGATGCTCGATACTGACATCTCCCCTACCCTCTTTGTGTGTGCTGAGCATGAAAGGTTCGGCGATTGATCGACGAATTTTTTCAGCAACAATCTCCGCTTCGGATATAGACCCATTTCTGTCAGTACTCAGCCCGTCAAGCATCACCACAAACTCATCCCCGCCAAACCGCGCAACAGTATCTGTGCCGCGCACACACTGCGTTATGCGCTGCGCCACCTCGATCAGCAACAGATCACCTGTACCATGCCCATACTTATCGTTGAGGGGCTTGAAGTTATCCAGATCAAGGAACATGAGCGCGCCATAGCGGTTACTCCGCTTGCTCGCAA
>JAYTIQ010000236.1:0-10039 GCA_043731705.1 Rugosibacter sp. | reverse complement strand
GAGGCGCCTATTGCCGAATTTCTACTGTCGATGCCCCGCATACTTCATTAATAATACTTTTTGCAGCGAGCAGGTTTATTGTGACGAGTGCTGCTTTTTGAACCGTTGGCGCTGTATTTTTTGTGTTCCCCACAACACGCGCGGACTGAGGAGCAAAGCGAGTATTGCCCAGTAAATGATGGGGTTGCTGATATCCGCTTTAACCATCCAAGTGTAGTGTAATACGGCCAGAATACCGCAGAGATAAATCATGCGGTGCAGTTGTTGCCAGCGGCGTCCGCCAAGTTTGCGTATTGCTCGCGCATTGGATGTTGCGGCCAAAGGTATTAGCAGGAGGAAGGTTGCCATTCCCACCGTGATGAATGGGCGTTTGAATATATCTTTGCCAATGCTGAGCCAGTCAAAAAATTGGTCAAACCAGAGATAAGTTATCAGATGCAGACTGGCGTAGAAAAAAGCAAACAGGCCCAGCATGCGCCGAATGATAAGAGGCCATGTCCAGCCGGTATAGTGTCGTAGAGGTGTGGCTGCAAGTGTAATCAACAAAAAATTTAGCGCCCATGTACCCAACCCGCGAGTGACGGCTTCAATCGGATTTGCGCCGAGATTGTCTGTTTGAATTCCCCACGCATACCAGCCTAGTGGTATCAAGCTGGCAGTAAAGACGAACAACCTTAACCCATCCGGTTTCAACCCATGCGATTTCAAAAGTATTTCCTTAAATCCAATCCGGTATACAACTGAGCGACTTGATCTGCATATCCATTAAAGAGCAAGGTTTTCCGTTTAAAAAACTCGCCAATGCGGCGCTCATTTGCTTGGCTCCAGCGCGGGTGATCTACAGTGGGATTAACGTTTGAATAAAAGCCATACTCACTGGGGGCTGACTTCATCCAGGTTGTGCGCGGTGCACTATCGGTAAAGCGAATTTTTACAATCGATTTCCCGCTTTTGAAACCATATTTCCAAGGGACCACAAGCCGCAGTGGCGCACCATTCTGATTTGGCAAGATATCCCCATACAGCCCCGCTGCCATAATTGTTAATGGATGCATGGCTTCATCCAGACGCAAGCCTTCGGTATACGGCCAATCCAGAATGCCACGGCGTATGCCAGGCATCGTATCGGGCTGCAATGCCGTGATGAACTCAACATATTTTGCGCTGCCCAAGGGTTCGACTTGTCTCAGTAGACTCGCTAACGGAAAGCCGAGCCAAGGGATCACCATACTCCATCCTTCAACGCAACGCAGGCGATAGATGCGTTCTTCCAAAGGAGCGAGTTTAAGAATATCTTCCATACCCAGAGTTCTTGGTTTTTTTACCAAACCTTCAATAGAGATTGTCCACGGCTTGGTGCGTAGGGTGTGGGCATACTCTGCTGGGTCTTCTTTGCCCGTTCCAAATTCGTAAAAATTGTTATAGCTCGTCACATTTTTTAGCGATGTGAGTGTTTCAGTCGTTGAAAAAGCACTGGCTTTGCCGGGACCAAGTTTGGCTTGGGCTTCAGGAAGAAGCCCCGCAATGACCAGCCCTGTCGAGAGCTGTAAAAACTCGCGGCGACGTGTGTAAATCGCGTGTGGGGTAATTTCAGAAGGCAGGATAGGGGGTTTTTTAAAAGTATGCATCAGAGTTCTCTCCTTCAGGAAATTGTTAGACTAAACAATAGACGCAAAGTTGATCGGTGCCTTACAAATCAATTCTGATGGATGCTGAGATTGTTAATCAAGACAATCCTTGATAGTATCGCCGTCTTACCAGCGCCGACTTTTTGATTTGTGCCAATGGGTTGGCTCTCTCGAACAATAAGCAAGCTATAACTGCTTGACGTCGATAAGATCAGACCGCTAGAATACCTGATCTTTTTACTCAGTTATTTTGCGCAGTTATTTTGGAGTTTGCCATGGATACCCAGAAAAAAATTCACGAGCTTGTAACCAGCAGCCCTGTCGTATTGTTCATGAAAGGCACGCCGCAGTTTCCGCAATGTGGTTTTTCATCACGCGCCATACAAATCCTTAATGCGTGTGGTGTGAAAAACTTGCTCACAGTGGACGTGTTAGCTGACCCAGAGATACGTCAAGGCGTCAAGGATTATGCAAATTGGCCGACGGTCCCACAGTTGTACATCGCTGGTGAATTCATGGGCGGAAGCGACATCATGACTGAGATGTATGAGGCGGGTGATCTGCAGAAATGTATCGATCTTATCGCTGACGCCCATTGATTAAATTCAACGGGATTTAACGTTTGCTAAAGCGATGCAAGCCGTTGGTTTGCATTTGCCAAGCGGCCGGCAATGACGTCAAGAAATCCTTGATAAAAGTGCATTCGGCAGGCATTCGAGCTGTGCTGTAACGCCTGTGATGGGATCGTTACCACCCGGGCAGTGGTTGTGGCAACGACATCGGCACCTCGCTCATGGCGCCCTTTTTGAATGATCGCCATCTCGCCAAAGCAGTCACCGGCATGCAGTGTGACGAGGTGCCGCTTGTTTTTTTCTATGCTCAGTTCGCCTTCCAGCAAAAACGCAAAAAAATCGCCGGGCTCCCCCTCTTTCATAATGACAGTCCGCGGCGTAATCTCACTCCAGCGCGAAAGGCGCACGACTTCCCAAATTTCAACCTCGGAAAACTCGGCAAAGAATGGCAGGGCGCGAAGTATTTCAAATTTCGCGCTGTCGGGGAAGGCGGAATGCTCTGCTGACAACTGCGTATTGCGGAATGATTGGGCAAGGTCATGGGAGAATTCTTCCCATGTTTGATAGCGGGTTGTCAGTTCCTTTTGCATGGCGCGCTTGATAACCGCTTCAAGGCCTGACGGGATATCTACGCGAAACATGGAGGGCGGAGGGGGCTCGGTATTGCATATCTGGTAGATCATGCCAAAGTGAGAAGACGCTTCAAAGGGGAGTCTTCCTGTGAGCAATTGGTACATCACGATACCTAGCGAATAAATATCCGTCTGCTGGGTTAGGGGCTCATCACGCAGTTGCTGTGGCGACATGTAAGCAGGCGAGCCGACGCCTGAAACCTGCGTTTGTGTTTGTTCGCCACTGTTGATCAGCGCAGCACCAAAGTCAGAGATTTTGATGTCGCCAGTGGATTTAATCGTAGCCATAGCTGCTACATCGGCAGAGTTACCCCTATTTTTTTGCACCAGCAGAATGTTGGCGGGTTTAATGTCTCGATGGGTAATGCCTGCGCGATGAGCATAGGCGAGCGCACGCGTGCATTTGAAAATGATTTCTACTACCCGCTCAATGGGCAATAAATCGCTGGGTTTGCAAAAGCTTTCTAATGTTCCTCCTGGCACATATTCCATGACAATGAAACTTTGTTCTGCGTCGAGTACCGCATCAAAAATCTGCACGATATGTGGGTGCTGGAGTCGACCTGCCAGGGAAGCTTCGGTCAGAAGTAACCGTCGATACTGTTGTCCTAATTCTTTATCGCGCAATACATCAGGATAAATCAGCTTGATGGCTACCTCGCGTGAGGCAAAAGTGTCATAACCCAAATAAACAATAGAGGTTGCCCCCTCACCGAGTTTGCCGCGTATCTCGTATTTGCCAATGCGCTCAGGCTGTTTCATTGCCCTGGTTTTATTGCATCAAAGCAGGGTATGCGCGCGGGCAATGGCGGCGCGCACTTGCGCTGGCGCTGTGCCACCACGGTGATCGCGGGCTGCGAGTGAGCCAGCAATGGTCAAGACTGCAAATACGTCAACATCGACAAGGGGCGAAAAGGAGCGTAATTCATCCAAGGTAAGCGCTGCCAGATCACAACCCCGGCTTTCACAAGTGCGCACAGCTCGGGCAACTGCTTCATGGGCATCCCGAAAGGGGAGCCCTTTCTTCACCAGATAATCGGCCAAATCAGTTGCCGTTGCATAGCCTTGGCGAAGTGCCGCCGCCATGGCTTCGGACTTGACGCGAATGCCGGGTACCATTTCAGCAAAAATACGCAGGGTATCGATGAGTGTATCGGCGGTGTCGAAGAGCGGCTCTTTGTCTTCCTGATTGTCTTTGTTGTATGCTAGGGGCTGCGCTTTCATGAGCGTGAGCAGCGCCATGAGATGGCCGTAGACGCGCCCGGTTTTGCCGCGTGCCAGCTCGGGCACATCCGGATTTTTTTTCTGCGGCATGATGGAAGATCCGGTACAAAAGCGATCCGGCAGATCAATAAAGCCTACGCGCGGGCTCATCCACAGCACAAGCTCTTCCGAAAGTCGCGAAATATGCGTCATCACGAGTGCGGCGGCTGCACAAAATTCAATCGCAAAGTCGCGATCAGAAACAGCATCCAGCGAGTTTTCACAAATACCTTCAAATCCGAGTTCCAGGGCTACGGTTTCACGACTGATCGGAAAGGTGGTTCCTGCCAGTGCTGCGGAGCCTAGCGGCAGCCGATTAACGCGATGACGGCAATCCGTGAAGCGCTCGCGGTCACGCTGGAACATTTCAAAATATGCTAGCAGATGATGCCCAAAAGTCACTGGTTGTGCGACTTGCAAATGGGTAAAGCCTGGCAGCGGGGTATCACTATGCGATTCAGCCAGCGTAAGCAGTGATTTTTGCAGCTCGCGCAGCAGGCCATCAATATCATCAATTGTATCGCGCAGCCAAAGGCGAATATCGGTGGCGACTTGATCATTCCGTGAGCGACCGGTGTGCAGCCGCTTGCCTGCATCGCCAACAAGTGCGGTGAGGCGTTTTTCGATATTGAGATGCACGTCCTCATCGTCAAGGTTCCAGTGAAATTGACCGCTCTCGATTTCCTGACTGATTAAAGCCATGCCACGCTCTATGGCCGCCAGATCGTCGGTGGTGATGATGCCTTGTTGCGACAACATGCGGGCATGCGCTAGCGAACCGCGAATATCCTGTCGCCACATCCGGTTGTCAAAGAAAACCGAGGCGGTATAGCGTTTCACCAGATCAGAGACCGGCTCGGAAAAACGGCCAGACCAGGCTTTGTCGGTAATGGGTTGTGTAGGTTCTGTCATAATCAGCGTGAGGCTATGTTGGATACCGCAGTGCGCAAAAAGTGCGCTGCGTGCAACTGAAATTTAATGTTAAAAATCCATCGGGATACATGTGGAATACATACGGTAATACATGCCAAGTATAACGGGAAACCTTGTGACATCGGGCCTGCCAGACTTCCGCCAAGGCGCTTTGTGGCTACGCACATTGTTCGTGGTGAATTTGGCCATGGCGTTGAGTATTCTGGCGGCGAATCGCGACTGGGCGCACATGTTTGCAGAATTCACAGAGAGTGCAATTCTGCTCGAGCCTTTGCTGTTGCTGAATCTTGCGGTGCTCTCTCTGGTTTCTGAATGGTTGCCACCCTTGCTTCGGCGCACCGGGCGAGGAATGGTTCTGTTGCTGGTTTTATTGGTAACTGCGGCAGTGCATGGTTTTTTTGTGGCTATGCAGTGGACGCAGATTGGGCTGGGGCGCACGGCGATGTGGTCAGTCGTCACTACGTATTTGTTGCTGGTCTGGTTCGATCTGGTGGCGCGTGCGCAATCACCGGCTTTGGCCGAGGCGCGGCTGATGGCTTTGACTGCGCGGATTCGCCCCCATTTCTTGTTCAATACGTTAAACGCAGTCCTTGGGGTGATGCGCTCAGACCCTAAGCGTGCTGAAAGTGCTTTAGAAGAACTCTCTGATTTGTTTCGAGTACTGATGCGAGAAAACCGAACACTGGTGCCTTTATCAGAAGAAATTGCGGTAGCGCGGCAATACCTTAATCTGGAGCGTCTCCGGTTGGGCGAGCGCATTCAGGTGCAGTGGGATATGGCCTCTTGTCCGCCTGATCCACTGGTGCCGCCACTCATGTTGCAGCCTTTGCTGGAGAATGCCGTTTATCACGGCATTGAGCCATCGACTCAACCGGGAGATATTCTGATTCGCTGTGAGCAGGTGAATAACCGCGTGCGACTGGAGCTTTCAAACACCTTGTCGACAGACACCCGCCACGCTCAGGGTAATCAAATGGCAATGGCCAATATTCGTGAACGCTTGCTGCTTTTTTTTGAACTTGAAGCCGTGATGACGACGGGAATCCGGGAAGGTCGTTTCCACGTATCGATTGAATTTCCCTACCGGCCGCACGTTGCATGATGCGTGCGCCGTTACGTCTGCTACTGGTGGATGATGAAGCCCTCGCCCGTTCGCGGCTACGGGATTTGCTCGGCGATATCGCCGAGGAGGTTCCTACCACGGTAGTTGCCGAGGCGCATGATGGCCACAGTGCGTTAGCGTTAATACAAACGCATCCCTGCGATATTGCTTTGGTCGATATACGCATGCCTGGCATGGATGGCGTCGAGTTTGCGCGTCATCTTGCGCGTTGGCCCGCAGCGCCGGCGGTGATTTTTGTCACGGCCTATGATCAATATGCCGTGAGCGCGTTTGAGCTGGCCGTGCTGGATTACCTTGTCAAGCCAGTGCGCGCAGCGCGCCTTGCAGTGGCTTTGCAGAAAGCCACGCGTCATCCGGATGAGGCAGAACGTCTTGAAAAGTCGGCGCTGGCAACACGGCGGCATTTGTCTTGTTTCGAGCGTGGCCGGGTTCTACTGGTACCTGTCACCGATATTCTCTATTTGAAAGCCGAGCAGAAATACGTTACAGCACGCACCGTTGAGCGCGAGTATTTGCTTGAGGAATCGTTGGTCAAGCTGGAAGCGGAATTTGCCGATAACTTCCTGCGGATTCATCGAAATTGCCTGGTTGCGTCTGGAGCAGTGATTGGTCTGGAACGCACTGGCGCCGAAGATAACAAGGAAGATTATTGGCAGGTTATGTTGTCTGGTATCAGTGAACGTATTCCTGTTAGCCGCAGGCAGTCACCTTTGATAAAAAAAGTGCTTAACCCCAAAAGCTAGCTTTAACTGGCGCATAACGTCATAAAATGCCTCGATTGCCGCAATCTCTTTGATGCATTTCGTTACGTTCCCTGACATGAGTCATTTATCCGATAGCCTTGCTGTGAATTTTTCTACCCTGTATTCCCCGATCGATGCCGATATGCATGCCGTTGATCAAGTGATCCGCACTCGGTTGCACTCCGATGTTGTCTTGATCCGGCAAGTGGCCGAGTACATTATTTCGGCAGGCGGCAAGCGCATGCGGCCTGCGCTGGTGTTGTTGGCAGCGCGCGCCTGCGGCTATTCTGGCGCGGTGCATCATGAACTCGCCGCTGTGGTCGAGTTCATCCATACCGCTACCCTGCTGCATGACGATGTTGTTGATGAATCCGCACTGCGCCGTGGCCGCGATACCGCCAATGCAGTTTTTGGCAGTGCTGCCAGCGTGTTGGTCGGCGACTTTCTTTACTCACGTTCTTTTCAGATGATGGTGGATGTAGGCGATATCCGGATCATGCAAGTGCTCGCCAATGCAACCAATATCGTGGCAGAGGGCGAAGTGTTGCAATTGATGAACTGTGGCAACGCCGATCTATCAGTAACTGACTATCTGCAAGTGATTCATTACAAAACGGCCAAATTGTTTGAAGCGGCAGCACGTTTAGGGGCCATCATTAGTCGTGTCGAACCCGCGTTGGAAAATGCGTTGGCGGCGTATGGCATGCATATTGGTACGGCATTTCAACTAATTGACGACGTGCTTGATTATTCTGGCAATGAGGCTGAAACCGGCAAGCATCTGGGCGACGACTTGGCGGAAGGTAAAACCACCTTGCCCCTGATTCATGCCATGCTAAACGGCACGCCAACACAAGCCGCATTAGTGCGGACAGCCATTGAAACAGCGGATAAGGAATTGTTTTCCGAAGTTTTATCCGCGGTGCATTCCAGCGGTGCACTGGCCGCCGCTCGGCAACACGGAATGGCAGAAGCAGAAGCAGCGAAAGCGTCGCTCGCGCTCTTGCCGGATTCAATATTCAAGCAAACGCTGATACAATTCGCCGACTTTGCCGTGCAAAGAGATTTTTAACGACACAATGTCAGTAATGATGCTAGGCCCCACGGTTTCTCTGGCCATTTTTTTGCAGCATTGTTTGCATCGTTCATTAGTACCCACTCACCGTCGGGGTGTAGCTCAGCCTGGTAGAGTACTGCGTTCGGGACGCAGGAGTCGGAGGTTCGAATCCTCTCACCCCGACCATCACCTTCACAGATTTACATTTAGACGGGTGATTTTGTGGCAAAACTCCTTCTTTTAATAGCGTTCGTTGTTTTCGTTTATCTTCGGTTTATCAAGAAGAGGCGACAGCCACCCCGCGTTCAGCCACCCTATGCACCGCCCCCAGAAGGGATGGTTCCTTGCGCTCATTGTGGAATTTATCTTCCGCAATCTGAGGCGATTGCCAATCATCATGCATCCGGGACTGATGAGTTTTATTGTTGCACCGCCCATCGTCAGCTAGGGATGAGAAAATGATCAGGCGAAATCTGGCGACTGAGTTTCATCAAACGCCAGCTTCTTTCTGGCGCTCCTTGTTGTTTTTTTCCATCTACCGAGTGAGCCTTGCCCTGTTTTTTCTCGGGGCGGTAGTGATCTTTGGCGATACAGTGAGCCTGGGCGCTCAAAATGCCCATTTATTTCGCAACGTTGCCAGCATCTATTTGCTGCTCTCAGTACTTTTTTTGGCTGCCCAGTTATGGCAGAAACGTCACTTTGATGTACAACTGACCATCCATGTGGCAATTGATATCCTTGCCTTGACGCTGATGATGTTTGCTAGTGGCGGTCAAAAAAGCGGGATCGCAACGTTGTTGCTGGTGGTTGTTTCAGGGGCTGGGCTGGTAGGTCAGGGGCGCATGGTGCTGTTTTATGCGGCGCTAGCTTCAGTTGCCGTATTGCTCGAAGAAAGCTGGTGGGCGTTGGTGATGGATAGTGAGTCCGCCGATTTTTTCAGTGCAGGAATTACTTGCCTGGCTTTTTTTGCGGCGGCAATGGCTGCCCGAATGTTGGCAAAACGCGTCGTGACCAATGAATTCCTGGCGCTTGAGCGAGGACAGCAACTCGATGCGCAATTGCGGATTAGCGAGCAAATTATTCGCGATATGGAAGGCGGTGTGCTGGTCGTTAATAGCGAAGGGCAGGCGCATATGAGCAATCCACAAGCGCGAATCTTGTTGGACATGCCGTTGCAAGATAGCCCGCAACCGCTAAGAGGATTACTCGCAGAACGCTTTTGGGTTTGGCAAGTGCACCATGTTGAAACGACCGAGATCCTTTTTTTTCAAGAAACAAGTCGCCAGTTGCGGATACGCTACTTACCGCCTTCGAGCATGTTGGGGGATTCTTTACTTTATCTGGAAGACATGGCGCAGGTGCATTTCCAGTCGCAACAGCTAAAGCTCGCAGCACTTGGCCGGTTGACAGCAAATATGGCGCATGAGATTCGTAATCCACTGGCGGCGATCAGTCATGCGTCAGAGCTCTTGGCCGAGGACGACAAGAATATTGTTCGGCAACGACTCGCCCACATTATTCACGACAATACGTTGCGCCTTAATCGTCTGGTAACCGAAGTGCTGGAGGTTGGTCGCCGCGACCAGACATCTCCTGAGCTAATCGATTGGCCCAGATTTATTCAGAGCTTTATGGAAGAAATAGGGCTACATGACGCCGCAGCCACAAGCCGTATTCGAGTAACTGAGGCAGAAGGCCTAAAGGTGTGGTTTGATCGCGGACATCTGCATCGCGTACTGTGGAATCTTCTAATGAATGCGTTGCGGTATGCCAGTGCTGCTGAAGGCGCGATTTGCATATTGGCAAAAAACATCGGCGCGAACAGCATTGAATTGCACATCAGTGATGACGGGTGCGGGATTGAAGAATCCTTGCGCACCCAAGTATTTGAACCTTTTTTTACGACGCATAGTGCTGGAACCGGGCTGGGACTCTATATTGCACGAGAGTTATGCGAGGCAAACAAGGCGCGCCTGGAGCTTTTGCCCAATTTATTACCCAATGGTTTTGGCGCACATTTTCGAATGACAGTTGAGGGAAAACTATGTCTGTAAAGATGCAGCGTCGGCGGCGTGGAGAAGCTAACCG
>JAYTIQ010000235.1:0-3503 GCA_043731705.1 Rugosibacter sp. | reverse complement strand
TTTATATATATACGGAATTAATCCTCACAAATCAAGGTTTAATTTACTATGAAAGTAGTTTGCGATCAGCTCTTGTTTTGTTTTCGTTGTGTTTTATTTTGTTAAATGCTTTGAATTATTTTCTTGGCTACGGATTCGTTCCTGGCAATCCTAGGTATTTTGGTACTACGACGCAGCCGAATTTCATTGGGGTTCAACTGGCGATTTGCAATATTATTTTGTTGTCCAAAATGCAGCTGAAGAGAGTATTTTCCCTGGTTTTGCTTCTTCTGATTTTCGTGATCGGTGTTTTGATGCAAATTGCATCTGGATCACGAACTGGACTTATCGTCTTAATGACGGGAATTATTGCTTTTTGCTTTGCAAAGAAAATGTTTAGCTTCAAGAGAATTGGTTTTTTATCTATTATCTCGGCATTTGTCATTGGTATTGTTTGTGTCGCATTCCTCTATTTTTCTCCATACGCCATTATGTTGGCGTTTGATCGCGGTTTAAATGGGGCTGACACGAGGAGTGAGGTTTGGCGAGGGATGATCGGCGATATTTTAAATAATCCATTGTTCGGTGTTGGCTATTCTTTGGCGGGCGTTGAGAATTCCTACTTAAGAGGGGCCGCGAATTATGGATTATTTTATGCGGTGTTTCTTTTATGGTATGTCCAAGCTGTCGTCCGAAAATTTTACAAATTATCGGTTGGTGATGGCGCTAGCGAAATCGATTTTGGGTTGTATTTTTCTTTAGCTCTGTCTCTGGCGTTTGGTGGGATTTTTGAGGGCTATTTGGTCGATTCAGTTAGCGTTCCTTTGTTTGTTTTTATATTGGTTTCAACGATTCCTTTTCGTAAATCGCACAAGCGCTTTGTTGCGGCTTAGTATTCAATACTCCTTGCTGAAAAATGCAAAAACGTTCGGCATCATTTAAATGAAAAATTTTTTTTGCCAGCTAGGTGGCGTGTCGCCATCAATGAAAATACTCCAGGTTATATCCTCGGTAAACCCTCAAGGCGGCGGCCCGATCGAGGGCGTTAAGCAGCTTTATAAGTCGTTAGGCGAATTGGGTGTGACGGTCGAAATTGCCTGTTGTGACGCACCTGGTGCGCCATGGCATGCGGTAGATGGGATGCCGACGATTCACGCCCTCGGGCCCCCGCGCCTAGGCTATGCGTACGCACCCCGCCTTTTGCCGTGGCTGCGCCAAAACGCCCCGCGCTTTGATGCTGTCATCGTGAACGGCCTCTGGCAGTACCACGGCCTCGCCGTGCGGCAGGCTTTGGCGGGCAGCAAGGTGCCGTACTTTGTCTTCACCCACGGCATGCTGGACCCGTGGTTCAAGCACACCTACCCGCTCAAGCACCTCAAGAAGTGGCTGTATTGGCCGTGGGGCGAATACCGGGTGCTGCGCGATGCGCGAGCCGTCGTCTTCACTTGTGAAGAAGAGCGCCTGCTGGCGCGGCAGTCGTTTTGGCTGTATCGCGCCAATGAGGCCGTCACTTCTTATGGCACTTCCAGTCCGCCGGCCAACGGCGCTGAGTTGGCGCAAAACTTCCTGGCCACCAATCCGCAGCTGCAGGGCAAGCGCATCGCCCTGTTTCTGAGCCGTATTCAGGAAAAAAAGGGTTGCGATCTGTTGCTGGAAGCGTTTGCCCAAGTGGCAGGGCAAGACGAGCGCTTGCACTTGGTGATGGCTGGGCCAGACCAGACGGGTTGGGCTGCGGAGTTGAAGGCGCAGGCCAAGCGGCTGGGCATTGCCCACCGCATTAGTTGGCCGGGCATGCTGCAGGGTGATGCCAAGTGGGGCGCGTTCTACGCCGCCGAGGTGTTCTGCCTGCCTTCGCACCAGGAAAACTTTGGCATCGTGGTAGCCGAGGCCTTGGCCTGCGGTAAGCCGGTGCTTATCAGCAACAAGGTCAATATCTGGCGCGAGATCGAATCAGACGCCGCTGGGTTTGTGGATGAAGACACCATCGCCGGCACCGTGCGCAATCTGCAGCGCTGGCTGGCGCTGGATGCCGGTGCCTATGTGCAAATGGCCGAGCGGGCGCGCCAGTGCTTTGCGCAACGGTTTCACATTCGACGCGCGGCGGAACGGTTGATCGAAATCATAAGTGAATCTAGTGGGGCTTGATTGATATTCTTGCGCATGCATGCAGGTTTTTAGGCTCGTGCTTTTTTTAAAATCAAGGGGTAATTCAGGATGGGTATTTCATACGTCCGCGGCTACCATGATCCACACATGGGATTACGTATCCTGTCAACTGTTGCGCGTACTCTATCGGGGGTGGTAGTGTTGCGAGTGCCCATGCATATCCCGGAGCGATATAAAAGTTTGCGGGGCAATACGCTTGTCTCGCTAGCATTCAAGTTTTTTGGACATATGCTCTTGATCAAAAGAGTTGCACATGTGCCTTCAGGTGAAATTCTGATTCGCGAGTTCCTAACCTTGCCGCTATTAATGATTTCACCCTTAATATTTTCACGGCGCAAACGGCTTTGGTTTTTGTGTCATCACAACGTCGCTGTTGCAGCAAACAATGTTAGTCAGCGCTGGGCATTGAAATTTCTCCGAAAAATCGGTTTCCGGTTTATCCTGTTTGAAAGTCAATCGGCGTGGAAAGCCGTAGAACAGCATGAAGTGCCGGTATCCAGCGTACGTGCTATTCAAATCCCATTGCCGCAAATTACTGCTAAACCGCGTGGCGGTGACATCAAAAATCAATCGGTCACAATTGGATTTGTCGGGAACTACCGGAAAGAAAAGTCTCCGATATGGGCATTGCAAACTTTGCAGCTTGAGTTGGGTGATGCTGGTGTGCTTGCGGGTTGTTCGTTGCTCCTCGGTACGTCTGACCCAGAGCTCCGGGGTCGCTTTGCTGAGGTGGCTCAAGTGATCGATACGAATTCTTATCAAGCATACCTAGCGGCGATGCATGCCTGTGATGTGGTGGTGTTGCCTTACGATCCTGTGGCCTATGCATACAGAACATCGGGAGTACTTGCTGAGGCAGTTGCTTGTGGTTGCGCGGTGGTGGTGCCGGATGTTCCGATCTTGCGTGAGCAGGTTTTTCAACCGGCTTCGGTGGGGGCGTGCTATGCAGACTGTGAAGGGATTGTCGAGGCCGTTCGATCGGCGGTTTCGCTCGTACGCGATAGTAACTTCCAAGCCGCGATCGAATTGCATCGGGTGCATCGCGGAAAAGAAAGTATTCGAGATGCATTGAGTGCACTGTCATTATGATGAAACTTGAATCGAGTAAGCATCCATGGACGATTAGGCACAAGGCTCGGCGGCTGGTTTGGATGTTGGTTTGGGGGCTTATCGGCTCCCCCGGCCCGCGGTTTTTGTCTATGTGGCGAGCCTTCCTGCTTCGGCTCTTTGGCGCCAAGATCGGAAAGGCGCCCTTGATATGTGGGCGTGTGCGTGTGCTTATGCCATGGAATCTCGAAATTGGCGACTACGTAGCTATTTCAGAGCAAGTGGATATATACAATTTTGACCGTGTGAAG
>JAYTIQ010000234.1:0-4145 GCA_043731705.1 Rugosibacter sp. | reverse complement strand
ACATCACGGCAACTTCCTGGCCCACCTTAATGCGCCCCTGCTTGATGCGGCCAATCCCGATACGGCCGACATAGCTGCTGTAATCCAATGAACAGATTTGTAGCTGCAGGGGCTTTTCAGCATCAACATCGGGTTGCGGCGTATGCTTGATAATTGCTTCGTACAATGGACGCATGTCAGTGCCCGGCTTTGACGCATCCAGCATGGCAAAGCCATTGAGCGCCGAAGCAAACACAACAGGAAAGTCGAGTTGTTCTTCTGTCGCACCGAGCTTGTCGAACAGATCAAATGTGTGACTAATCACCCAATCAGGACGGGCACCAGGGCGGTCAATTTTATTGACGACCACGATGGGCTTGAGGCCTAACGCCAATGCTTTGCGTGTAACGAACCGGGTTTGCGGCATCGGCCCTTCGACTGCGTCAACCAGTAACAGCACGCCATCCACCATGGAGAGCACGCGCTCTACTTCGCCACCAAAATCGGCATGCCCTGGGGTATCCACGATATTAATGTGCGTGCCCTCAAAATCAATAGCGCAATTTTTTGACAAAATGGTAATTCCACGCTCTTTTTCAAGATCGCTGGAGTCCATCACGCGCTCTGACAGTTGCTGGTGAGCAGCAAATGTGCCGGACTGACGAAGTAATTGATCAACCAACGTGGTTTTACCGTGGTCGACGTGGGCGATAATGGCGATGTTTCTGAGGGAGCGGGACATAGTGTGGGATCGCGTAATGTTGCGGTGCGGAAAAGGCGCGCATTCTACCATGTTAAACCTTAGTCATCGTAGCTTTTCTGCTTGAATTTTCAGGAGATTTTGATGCTTGGTATCATCGGTGGCAGTGGCTTGACGCAGTTAGCGAATTTAGGTGTTTCTCACCGTGAAATTATCCGCACCGCCTATGGTGAGCCATCAGGGCCCTTCACCTTTGGTCGTATTGGTTGCCAAGAGGTGGTTTTTATCGCTCGGCACGGTTACGGCCATACCATCCCCCCCCATCTGGTGAATTACCGCGCCAATCTTTCAGCTCTGCACAGTATTGGGGTGAGCCAGATTATTTCAGTCGCATCGGTTGGCGGCATTCATCCAGACATGATGCCAGGCACTTTGGTTGTTCCGCATCAGATGATCGATTACACCTGGGGCCGTGAAATGACATTCCAATCCGGCACGGATGGCCCGGTCAAGCATATAGACTTTACACAACCCTATACAGAAAATGTCCGCCAGATTTTACTCAACGCAGCCCAGCAAACACGCGAGCCCGTGATCAATGGCGGGGTTTACGCAACAACGCAGGGGCCGCGCCTTGAAACAGCCGCTGAAATTAATCGGCTCTCGCGAGACGGCGCCGATATTGTCGGCATGACGGGTATGCCAGAAGCAGGGCTGGCAAAGGAGCTAGAGCTACCCTATGCTGCACTGTGTGTTGTTGCCAATTGGGCCGCAGGGCGAGGCGACTCGGCACATGGGATCCAGTTTGATCATCTTGAAACCGTGTTGCATACCTCGATGGATCGCGTGCGTCGCCTCATTGCGCACCTGTGTGAAGCATGATCAAGCCGGTGCTACACATGGGCGACCCCCGGCTTTTACGCATCGCCGAACCTGTCACATCATTTCGCACGCAAGACCTTGCTATGTTATTGCAGGACATGCGAGACACGATGGCTCATCACGATGGCGCAGGCATCGCCGCCCCACAAATTGGCGTGAACTTGCGTGTCGTGATCTTTGGTGGTCAGCCCAGCCCGCGTTATCCTGAAGCACCGAGCATTCCTGATACGGTGCTCATCAACCCCACATTAACGCCCCGTTCAAACGAGGAAGAAGACGGCTGGGAAGGCTGTCTTTCAGTCCCGGGATTACGTGGCATGGTGCCGCGCTGGAAGCAACTTCACTATTCTGGCTACACTGAAGAGGGGCAGTTTTTTGAGCGAGAAGTGGATGGATTTCACGCGCGCGTAGTACAGCATGAGGTTGATCATTTGGATGGCATACTGTATCCCAGACGAATAAGGGATTTGACGCGCTTTGGATTTATCGACGCACTATTCAATGACAACCTACCCTCGATCGATTAAGTTGGGCCTCGCATGACATCTACTTTGTTTCATGAGCTATCGCTTCTCGACTATGTTGCGCTGGGATGGTTTTTCATCTGCTGGGTTGGCTACAGCTTTTTTTCCGAAAAAAGCACGCTGGCGCATCAAGGCCTGGTTGGAGTTTCCCACGCCTATCGCCTCGACTGGGCAAAACAGATGCTGACGCGAGAAATCCGCATTGTTGATTCAGCGTTAGTCGGCAATCTGATGACCAGCGTGTCGTTCTATGCCAACACCACAATCTATATCATTGCCGGCCTGATGGCAGTCATGGGTACGCTGGACAAGGCAATGTCAGCGACAGACATTTTGCCACTTACCCACGCTGCAGGTCGCGCGCTGTGGGAGCTTAAATTGCTGCTCTTGCTGGGTATTTTTATTTTTGCTTATTTCAAATTTACCTGGTCGCTCAGACAGCTGAACTTGCTTTCCATTCTGATTGGGGCTGCACCGCCCATTTCCGCTCCCGCACTTGACATTGAAAAATTCAGCCATCGCATGGGGGTAATCAATACCTTGTCAGGTGACGAATTCAATCGTGCCATCAGAGCCTACTATTTTGGTCTGGCGACTCTGTGCTGGTTTATTCAGCCTTGGCTTTTTATTTTGATGACTACGGCAATCACCCTTGTGCTCTACCGCCGTGACTTTTTATCCAACACGCTGATGGCCTTGCGCGATTAATGCGTCGTTCCATGAGCAGAAGCGTATTCGCACAAGCTCTCATGGCTCACCAGAAAAATCTTTTCAGAACTAGATGCCGTATCTAGCCAGATCGCAGATAAATCAGGAAAGGCTGTTTCTACCAGCTCGCGATTATGTCCCACCTCAATCGCAATAAAACCACCGGGGTTCAGATGATTCGCGGCTTCATCCAATATCCGCCGCACCACATCCAGGCCATCATGGCCAGCAGCAAGGGCCAGCGCAGGCTCATGGCGATATTCTGCTGGCAAGGCGGCCATGGCAGCGGCAGTCACATAGGGTGGATTGCTTAAAATAAGGTCATACCGTTTGCCTGCAACAGCAGCAAACAAGTCAGATTCAACAGCCTGCACCCTGTCTGCCAGACCATAATCGACGATATTGCGTCGCGCCACGGCAAGGGCTTCAGAGGATAGATCAATGGCATCAATTTGCGCATGAGGAAACGTATGCGCCATCAGGATGGCCAAACAGCCTGACCCTGTACATAAATCAAGCGCGCTGGTTATTTTTTCCGGATCCTCCACCCAAGGTGCCATGCCATCCTCAAGTAGTTCGGCAAAATAAGAGCGCGGCACAATAACGCGTTCATCGACATAAAAACGAAAAGACCCCAACCACGCTTCTTGCACAATATACGCCGTAGGAAAGCGGCGCACGATGCGCTGTTGCAGCGCATTCCAAACTGTCAGCCGCTCTGCCCTGGTCAGCCGTGCATCCAGAAAGGGCTCCAGACGATCCTGCGGCAATTTAAGGGTGGCGAGCAACAACCAGATAGCCTCATCCCAGGCATTGTCGGTGCCATGGCCAAAAAAAAGGTCCGCCTCGGTAAAGCGGCTCATGATCCAACGCAACCAATCGCGCAGCGTAATCAGTTCATCTATGGGCGTCATCATGTCAGCAAGCGATCAAAAGTACCTTCATAAATCAGGGCCAATTGTTCAAGTTCGGCAATGGCAATGCGTTCGTCAATCTTGTGAATGCTGTCATTGGTTGGCCCGAACTCGACAAGCTGGCTGCATATATCGGCAATGAATCGGCCATCAGATGTGCCCCCGGTGGTCGCCAGCACTGGCTTGACGCCGGTCACCTGCGTAATGGATTCTGCTATCGCGGCACACAGCGGTCCACGCGGGGTGAGAAATGGTTTGGCACCCAGTGTCCAGTGAATGTCATACGCTAAACCATGCCGGTCAAGCAGGTCATGCACGCGGGCTTGCAAGCCTTCTGCCGTACTGGCGGTAGAAAAGCGAAAATTGAACAATAGATCGAAAGTACCGGGACTCACGTTGTTTGCACCGGTCCCTGCATGTGCATTGGAAATCTGCAAG
>JAYTIQ010000233.1:0-6317 GCA_043731705.1 Rugosibacter sp. | reverse complement strand
GCAGATACCCAGACGGGCGGATATTTGTAGGCCGCCACATCCAGAATGAGAAACCGATCGCTGGCTGCGTTGTAGGCGGCCAGTGGTGAAATGTGACCAGATTCCTTCTGGCCCATCGCGCCGCGCTGATAATTCACCAGAATAAAATCGCCCGGGGTTTTAAGATTTTCTTCCGCTTGCTGGCGAAAGGCATCGAGCGTCGTATCCGAGGCATAGGTCAGCGTGGCATCCACGCCATGCGCTTTAAGCAGATCCCGCAATTGCGCGAGACTCATGCCACCAAAAGTGACATCGAACTCGCTACGCACTTGGCGCGCAGCGGCATCAAAAAAAGTAGATTGGGTGACTGGATTTTTTGCCGAGCTGACCGCAGGATTTAATGCATTCAGCACCACCACAGAACTCGCCACGCCGCAAAAAGCCGGGCGCGCCTGAGCCACAAAATGGGCGATGAGCGGATCGTAATCTGCAGTGTATTGGCTGCTGACAAATAATTTCTGCCCGGCAGAAGAATCGGCCGCAATCAATGCCAACGGCAAAGGCAGGCGATTGAACGAAGGCGCACGCAAGGCCGTATTCCAGACCGACCACCCCGACCAGCTTAGCAATATCACACTGAGTATCAGCGCCCCGCGAATCACTGTTTTTTTCATGTGTTACCTCCTGAATTAATTGATCTACCGAGATGGTTTTTGTTACTTGCCACCGCACGCCACACCGTGGCTAACCAAGGTTGTTGATCACACGGCAAACCCTCAGGGCGATAGTAGTGTTCGAGTTCCGTAAAACCGGCTTGAGTCATTTGCTGGCACCAGGTTTCCAGATCATGATAAGTACCATAACGTTCACCCTGCCAGCCTTCCTGATTATTGCCGCGCGGGTTGGAGCTAAACAATACGCCACCAGGCTTCAAGGTCGCATGCAACTGCCGCAGCACCTGCGGCAACGCCAGGCTTGGCACATGGAAAAGTGAGGCGTTGGCAAATACCCCATCAAAATAGGCAGTGGGCAAATCCAGCGCAAGAAAATTCTGCTGCCAGACTTCACATCCGGTGTCGGCTTGGGCCATGGCCACAAACGCTGCCGAACCATCCAGCCCGATCGCCCGATGGCCGAGCGCAGTAAATGTTTTGAGATCGCGGCCCGGGCCACAACCCAGATCCAGCACCGTAAACGGCGGCACGGCATGAATGTGACGCAACAATGCGGCGATATTCTGGCTTACATCGTGATCTTGCGTACCAGAGCGAAAAGCCTCTGCGGCCTGGTTGTAATACGCCAGCGTGGTGCTGGCGGCTTCGTACGGATCAGTTTGTAGCTTAGACAAGGGGATTGGCCGCCATCATCACCGCGGTTTTGCCACGGCTTTGGCGCGCGCTTTACGTGCTGCTTCGAGTAAATCAAACAGCTGCACATATTCGTTGGTCAGCTTGTGCTGACGGTCGAGATGAATCATTGGCAACGCCCGCTGGTGGGACTCCTTGATTTTTACGGAGGATGACAGCATGGCATCGAGCACAGGCAGCCCCTCGTTGCGCAGTTCATCCACAATGGCTTGCGGAAAGGTTGCCCGCGCCTGGAACTGATTGACGACAATGCCTTCAACCAGCAGATCCGCATTGTGGTCAGCGCGAATTTCCTGCACATTGTCGAGCAGGCTATACAGCGCACGGCGAGCAAATTCATCGCAATCGAATGGGATCAAGCAGGTATCTGCTGCAATCAAGGCCGAGCGGGTATAAAAATGTAGTGCGGGTGGGGTGTCTATCCAGATTTCGTCAAAGTCATCCAAGCCATCCAGCGCCTCGCGCAGTTTGTAAATCTTGTACCGCGATTCGAGCTTGGCCTGCAACTCTTCCAGCGCCGAATCCGCTGGTAGCAAGAATAGATTTTCGAACGGCGTGGCGACAATAAAGTCTTCTGTCGGCAATGGCCGCAACTTGAAGTTAAGCATCTGGTCAAAAAAGCCTGTGGCTGTATTGTCCAAACTTTCTGCCGCAGCACCCAATAAATAGTGCGTCGAATTCGCCTGCGGATCAAGGTCAACAACCAAGGTACGCAGACCACGCGCCGCACTGATGGCAGCCAAATTACAGGTGATGGTGCTTTTGCCAACGCCCCCTTTTTGATTAAACACGACTCGTCGCATGTCATACCCCCAGTGAATGCCTTGATTTTGCCATACTCGGCACGCTAACCAACCGATCAATCTTCATTGGGCAGGTTTATGATTGAAAAACTTTCTGCCACTGCTTAACCATCGATATGTCTACCGAACAAGAAAATCTCGCTGCTGCTGCTCTTGAATACCACGCTTTTCCCACCGCTGGCAAAATTGCCGTGGTGCCCACGAAGGGACTTACCAACCAGCGCGATCTGGGTCTGGCGTATTCCCCGGGGGTTGCCGCAGCCTGCAACGCGATTGTGGCTGATCCCAGTCAGGTTAACCGCCTCACCTCGCGAGCCAATCTGGTGGGGGTCGTGACTAATGGCACCGCCGTTTTAGGCTTGGGCAATATCGGGCCGCTGGCCGCCAAGCCGGTGATGGAAGGCAAAGCCGTGCTGTTCAAGAAGTTTGCCGGGATTGATGTCTTCGATATCGAGCTCGACCAGCCGGATGCCGACAAACTGGTCGATGCCATTGCTGCCATGGAACCTACTTTTGGTGGCATCAATCTGGAAGACATCAAGGCACCGGAATGTTTTTATATCGAAGAAAAACTGCGCCAGCGCATGAAAATTCCGGTATTTCACGACGATCAACATGGCACGGCCATTGTCGTGAGTGCAGCCATTCTCAATGGGCTCAAACTGCTGGATAAACGGCTGGATGAAGTCAAGCTGGTGACTTCTGGCGCGGGCGCGGCGGCCCTGTCGTGCCTTGAATTGCTGGTTTCGCTCGGCATACGCATCGAGAACATCTGGGTCACCGATCTTGAAGGGCTGGTCTATGAAGGCCGTGTAGCGCTGATGGACCCGATCAAAGCGCGTTACGCCAAAGCCACCGGCGCGCGCACGCTTGGCGAAGTGATTGAAGACGCCGATGTGTTTCTGGGCTTGTCTGCTGGCGGCGTGTTAAAGCCGGACATGGTGGCAAAGATGGCAAACAATCCACTGATCATGGCCCTGGCTAACCCGACGCCAGAGATCACGCCGGATGAGGTGCGCCGCGTGCGCGACGACGCCGTGATTTCCACAGGCCGGTCGGATTACCCAAACCAGGTCAATAACGTGCTGTGCTTTCCGTTTATTTTTCGCGGCGCGCTGGATGTTGGCGCAACCACCATCAACGAGGCCATGCAGTTGGCCGCCGTGCATGCACTAGCAGAACTCGCGCAAGCCGAGGCGTCGGACGTGGTGGCGATGGCCTATGGCGGCGAAAATCTTTCATTCGGCCGCGAGTATCTGATTCCACGCCCGTTCGATCCGCGGTTGATCGTCAAGATTGCACCGGCCGTGGCGCAAGCCGCGATGGATTCTGGCGTAGCTACGCGGCCGATTGCAGATATGGATGCCTACCGCGAGCGGCTGAATAATTTCGTCTATCAGTCGGGCTTCATCATGAAACCCGTGTTCGATGCGGCCAAAAAAGCGCCATGCCGTGTGCTGTATTGCGAAGGCGAAGATGAGCGCGTCTTGCGTGCGGTACAAGTCGTGATTGACGAGGGCTTGGCGCAGCCCGTGGTCATTGGCCGCCCCGGCGTGATTGCCGCACGCATCGAGAAAGCCGGGCTGCGCATTGTGGCGGGACGCGATTTCGAAGTGGTCAATCCAGAGTCTGACCCGCGCTATAAAAAATTGTGGCAGGCCTACCATCAGCGGCTAGGCCGTCATGGCGTCACGCCGGAAGTGGCAAAACAGGCGATGCGCTCGAATACCACCTTGATTGGTGCCATGCTGCTCGCCGAAGGCGATGTGGATGCGATGCTGTGCGGCGTCATTGGCGGGCACGGACAGCATTTGCTGCATGTGGCCGATGTCATCGGGTTAAAACCTAACGCCCACAGTTTTGCCGCCATGAATCTGTTGCTGTTGCCAAAACACACACTGTTTATTTGCGATACGTATGTCAATCAAGACCCCTCGGCCGAGCTGTTAGCTGAACTCACGCTGATGGCTGCCGAGGAAGTGCGCCGCTTTGGCCTCACGCCCAAAGTTGCCCTGCTTTCGCATTCCAATTTTGGCAGCGTGCGCTCGGCAGCGGCGCAGAAAATGGCACGGGCACGGCAACTTATCGAGGCGCGCGCACCTGGTCTGGAAGTGGATGGCGAAATGCATGGCGATGCGGCGTTATCACAGGCCATTCGTGAACGGGCATTTCCGGATTGCCGCCTCAAAGGCGAAGCCAATTTATTGATCATGCCAAATCTGGACGCCGCCAACATTGCGTTTAACCTGATCAAGGCAGTCAATGGCGATGGCATCACCGTCGGCCCGATACTGCTGGGCGCGGCCAAGCCGGTGCATATTCTGACCCCGACGGCCACCGTGCGCCGCCTGGTTAACATGACCGCGCTGGCGGTGGTTGATGCCAGCGCATTGAAGGACTAACCCTCATGGCGCATGCGATTCGTTTTTATCAAACCGGCGGCCCCGAGGTCATGCGCTGGGAAAAAGTCGGCGCTGGCGATACGGCGGATACACTTCCCCAACCTGGTTTTGCGCGCGTGAGGCATCATGCCATCGGCGTCAATTTCATTGATACCTATTACCGCTCCGGGCTTTATCCGGTCGAGCTACCGGCTGGCGTAGGCGAAGAAGCGGCAGGGGTTATCGAGGCCGTCGGCGCTGACCTCGGTGGCAGCCTCGGCGAATTCAAACCCGGAGATCGCGTCGTCTATGTCAACGGCCCGCTGCATCCAGTGGGTGCCTATTCTGAGGTGCGGGACATACCGGTTGATCGGCTCGTCAAGTTGCCCGATGCCATTGACTTTCAAACAGCAGCAGCCATGATGCTGCGCGGCTTGACTGCGCAATACTTACTGCGCCGTGTTCATCGCGTGCTGCCCGGCGAGACCCTCCTTTTTCATGCCGCCGCAGGCGGCGTGGGATTGATCGCCTGCCAATGGGCCAAAGCCCTGGGCGCCACCGTCATTGGTACGGTAAGTACGGCAGAAAAAGCCGCCATTGCCCACGCCCACGGGTGCGACCATGTCATCGTTACCACGCAGGAAAATCTTGTTGCCCGCGTGAAAGAAATCACCGGCGGCGAGGGCGTGCCGGTAGTGTATGACTCAGTCGGCAAAAACACTTTTATGGATTCGCTTGACTGCCTGCGGCCCATGGGATTGATGGTCAGCTTTGGCAATGCCTCCGGCCCGCCACCTGCGCTGGAACTGCGTGAACTGGCACGCCGTGGGTCACTGTTTGTCACCCGGCCGACGCTGTACACTTATACTGCCAAGCGTAGTGATTTACTGGCCATGGCTGACGAGCTGTTTGCCGTTGTCATGTCGGGTCAGGTTAGAATCAAAATCAATCAGACGTATGCGCTTAAAGATGCGGCACTCGCCCACGCTGATTTAACCGCCAGAAAAACTACTGGATCAACCATTTTGCTACCCTAAAAAACCATGCAGACTTTTCTGATTGCCAATCCTAAAGGCGGCGTGGGCAAAAGCACGCTGGCAACCAATCTGGCAGGCTACTTTGCTCGCGCAGGTAACCGCGTCATGCTGGGAGATATCGACCGGCAACAGTCATCGCGTGCATGGCTCAAGTTGCGCTCACCCGCGTTGCCGTCCATCGCAAGTTGGGAGATAGCCGCTGACCGCCCCGCCAAGCCACCGAAAGACACTACCCATGTGGTGCTGGATACACCAGCCGGGCTGCATGGCAAGCAATTGACGCAGGTTTTAAAAAGCGCAACGCGCGTGATTGTTCCGCTACAGGCATCCATTTTCGACATTCTCGCCACGCGTGATTTTCTACAACAACTGGCTGAAGAAAAAAGCCTGCGCAAAAACGAAATTTTCGTCGCTATCGTGGCTATGCGCGTTGACCCGCGCACCCGTGCTGCGGGCGAACTGGAACGTTTTCTCGCCAACACGGGCCTGCCTGTGATCGCCCATCTGCGCGACACACAAACCTATGTGCAAACTGCCGCACATGGCATGAGTATTTTTGACATTTCCCCCGCACGCAGCGAAAAAGACCGCGAACAATGGCAACCGTTGCTGGCTTGGGCCAACAAAAAATAAAAGTTGCGCCCACTAAGTTGTACACAATATAAAACCCCGGAGGAAGCAAAGTGAATAACGAAACGAGTAACGACACTCAACGCCCCGCATTTTCTTTAAACATTTTCAGGCTTGATC
>JAYTIQ010000232.1:0-4998 GCA_043731705.1 Rugosibacter sp. | reverse complement strand
CGTTAAAAAACTGGTTGCTTACATGGAAGAATTTGCAATCGCTCACGGGTGATGTGATGGCTTTCCCTTACAGAATTCTGCTACTGAACCAGATTTCTGCCTCAGGCCTTAAGTGCCTGCCGGAAGCCCGCTATCTTGTGGGTAAAGAGATCAATGAGCCAGATGCAGTGCTTGTTCGCTCTGCGGATATGCATGCAATGATGATCCCCTCCAGCGTAAGGGCGATTGCTCGTGCGGGTGCTGGCACCAATAACATCCCGGTCAAGCTGTTAAGTTCGCGCGGGGTGCCGGTGTTTAACGCGCCGGGCGCAAATGCCAATGCGGTAAAAGAGCTGGTTATCGCCGGAATGCTGCTTGCTGCAAGAAATTTATCTGAAGCGTTCCAGTTTGTTGCCATGCTTGATCGGGCTGATCCTGACATGGAGAACAAAGTGGAGGATGGCAAGAAGCTGTACTCGGGTTTTGAGTTGGCTGGAAAAACATTGGGCGTCGTTGGCTTGGGAAAAATCGGTTGTCTGGTCGCTGACGCTGCAATCAAGCTGGGCATGCATGTGCTGGGGTTTGATCCGGAAATTACCGTGGATGCTGCCTGGAGCCTGCCTGCCCAGGTAAAAAAAGCGAACAGTGTTAGCGAGGTGTTGCGGCAAGCCAATTTCGTTACTTTGCATGTTCCCTTGGTCGAAGCCACGAGTCATCTGATTAATTCAGGCAATGTCGGCAGCATGAAGCAAGGTGCTGTGCTGCTTAATTTTTCGCGTGCAGGCATAGTGGATGAAGCAGCTGTCGTTGCTGCCTTGAAAGAAAAAAAGCTGGGGCATTATGTGTGTGATTTTCCGTCGGCTGTTGTCAATCAAAGCCCGGGCGTCATTGCTTTGCCGCATCTTGGTGCCTCAACGCGCGAGGCAGAAGAAAATTGCGCCGTGATGGTGATCAACCAGTTAGCTGACTTTCTCGAACATGGCAATGTGATCAATGCGGTGAACTTTCCCAACGTCAGCATGCCGCGTGAATCGAGCGACCGGATTGCGATTGCCAATGCCAACGTGCCCAATATGGTAGGGCAGATATCAACCGCGTTGGCAGAGGCCAAACTGAATATTCATAACATGGTGAATAAGTCGCGCGGTGAAATGGCCTACACCCTGGTGGATGTGGATAGCACGGTCAAGCCCAGCGTGATTGAGGCCATCCGCAAAATTGCAGGCGTGCTTGATGTACGGTATTTGCCATTGGAGAGCATGCATGACTGATGCAGATCAGGAATTAAAAAAATTGCGCGAAGCGATCGATGCGCTGGATGCTGACTTGTTGCGCCTCATTAATGAGCGCGCCAAAATTGCCCAGCGCATAGGCAAACTTAAACAAGGGGCAATTTATCGGCCGGAACGCGAAGCGCAGGTTTTGCGCCGTGTGGCTGAAACCAATCCTGGCCCGCTCACGGCCTCTGCAGCTCAGCATATTGTGCGTGAAGTGATGTCTGCGTGTTTGGCGCTGGAACAACCGCTGACTATTGCCTATCTTGGCCCGGCAGGTACCTATTCAGAAGCTGCCGCAACCAAGCATTTTGGTGCCGCGCCGACGTTTTTACCTTGCCCCTCAATTGACGAAGTTTTCCGTGCGGTGCAAGCAGGTGCCGCACATTATGGTGTCGTTCCAGTGGAAAATTCGACGGAAGGGGCGATCGCGCGCACGCTGGATTTGTTGCTTTCTTCCCCTTTGATGATTTGCGGTGAAATTAATTTGCCGATCCATCATCAGTTGATGGGCCATGCTGATTTGCAGTCGGCAACACATGTGTATTCTCATGCCCAGTCATTGGCGCAATGTCATGCGTGGTTGAATCATCATCTGCCTGCAGTCACGCGCGTTGCGGTTGCCAGTAATGCCGAGGCAGCACAGCTCGCTAACCAACAAAAAAATGCGTTGGCTATCGCCGGGCAGAAGGCTGCTGAGTTGTATGGGCTACCTGTTCTTGCCACTAATATTGAAGATGATCCCAGCAATACGACGCGCTTTTTTGTCATTGCAGAACATGATGCCGGGCCATCAGGAAATGATCGAACCTCGCTCATCTGTTCGGCAAAAAATCAACCGGGTGCGGTGTATCGCCTATTGGCTCCGCTAGCAGAACAAGGGGTTTCGATGACGCGCTTTGAGTCGCGCCCGGCAAGTAGTTGGGGCGGCAAACGTTGGGAGTACGTCTTTTATCTTGACATCGATGGTCATCAACAAGATACAGCCGTGGCCCAAGCCCTTGAAGCGCTTGAGCAACGGGCTGATTTCATTAAACGGCTGGGGTCTTACCCTAAAGCGGTTTATTAGTCTTTCATTGGCCTTTTCGAGATTTCCATCATGAACCTTGCTTCACACGCGCTGCCTTATATCCGTAGCATTTCACCTTATCTTCCAGGCAAACCCATTACCCAGTTGTCGCGTGAAATGGGTATCTCGCCGGAAAAAATCATCAAGCTGGCTTCGAATGAAAATCCGCTGGGCATGAGTCCGTTGGCACGGCAGGCAATTGATGCGGCGTTGGCGGGTGCCGAGCGCTACCCGGATCAGTTCGAGTTGATTGGCACACTGGCTGAGCGTCATGGGGTGGCGGCGGAGCAGATTGTGCTGGGCAATGGCTCGAATGATCTGCTTGATCTGGTGGCGCGGGTTTTTCTCTCTGCCGGGCGTTCCAGCGTGGTGGCAGAATATGCGTTTGCCATTTATGCACTGGTTACGGAAATAACGGGCGCCAAGACGATCATTGCACCGGCACGCCATTACGGCCATGACCCAGCGACGATGTTGGCCGCCATCCGGCCGGATACGCGTGTGCTGTGGATCGCGAATCCGAACAATCCGACCGGCACGTTTTTGCCCTATGCTGAATTGCGCGCATTTATCGAACGCATTCCGCCGCATGTGGTGGTAGTGCTGGATGAGGCTTATACCGAGTATCTGCTGCCGGCCGAGCGGGTCGATAGCATCGCTTGGATCAGGGATTTCCCGAATCTGGTTGTGACCCGTACATTTTCCAAAATTTACGGGCTGGCCGGTTTGCGCGTAGGCTATGCCGTGGCGCAGACCGAGGTGGCCGATCTGCTGAATCGTGTGCGCCAGCCCTTCAATGTCGGCAATCTTGGTTTGGCCGCCGCGCTGGCCGCGCTGGATGACCATCTGTTTCTGGCTGAAAGCTACACGCTGAATCGTCAGGGCATGGAGCAGCTCATCAGCGGGGTGAAGCAGCTGGGTGTGGAGCATATTCCATCACATGGCAATTTCATCACGGTTGCCGTGGCTGACGGCGCGGCAATCAATCAGCGCCTGCTTAAAGATGGCGTGATTGTGCGTCCACTGGGTGGCTATGGCATGCCCGATCATTTGCGGGTAACTATCGGTCGCGAAGCGGAAAACCAGCGCTTTCTTTTGGCGCTTGAAAAAGCGTTGTGCGCATGAAATTAGGCAAAGTTGTCGTCTGTGGTGTGGGCCTCATTGGTGGCTCATTTGCCTTGGCGCTTAGAGCAGCTGGTGTGGCCACTGAAATCGTCGGCATGGGCCGCACGCAAGCTGCCTTGATTGACGCACAGCAGCGTGGCGCGATTGATACCATTGGTCATGATTGGGCAGATGCGTTAGCGGGTGCAGACCTTGTTTTTCTGGCGATGCCGGTTGGGCAAGTCGCCTCTGTTTTGGCCGCGATGGCGCCTTATTTGTCATCAACAACTGTTATTACCGATGGCGGAAGCACCAAGGCGGATGTGGTGACAGCTGCGCGTCAAACGCTTGGCGCGCGGTGCGCGCAGTTTGTGCCGGGCCACCCGGTTGCCGGCGCAGAAAAAAGCGGTGTGGCAGCCGCCAGGGCGGATCTTTTTCATCAAAAACGTGTCGTGTTAACGCCGCTGGCTGAAAACACCGGGGAACACATCGCCTTGGTCGAGCGTGTATGGCAGGCCTGTGGGGCAGAGGTTTCCCGGCTGGATGCGAAAGATCATGATCGGGTGTTCGCCGCCGTTAGCCATTTGCCTCATTTTTTGGCGTTTGCCTTGGTGCACGAATTTGCCGAGCGTGCTGACTCTGATCAATTGTTCGGTTTTGCCGCTGGCGGCTTTCGTGATTTCACGCGTATTGCCAGCAGCCATCCCGAGATGTGGCGCGATATCTGTTTGGCCAACCGAGCAGCCCTTCTCATTGAACTGGATGCCTACATGGTGGAATTAATGCGCGCCCGTGTGCTGTTAGCCGGAGCAGACGCCCAAGGTTTGCAGGCCATGTTCGCCACTGCCCGCACGCGGCGAGATGCGTGGCTCGACAGCCTCACGCCCCCGGGAGAATAATGGACACGCTAGCTTTGCCGTCATTGCGCACAGCGTCTGGCTGTATCCGCTTGCCCGGCTCGAAGAGTATTTCCAACCGCATGCTGCTGCTGGCGGCATTGGCTGAAGGCACGACGGAAATTCGTGACTTGCTGGTGGCCGATGACACGCAGGTGATGTTGGCGGCGCTGCAAAAACTCGGCGTTGGTATGACGGCGATTGATGATCGCACATGGCGAATCAAAGGCTGTGGAGGCACATTTCCTGTAAAAGCGGCTGATCTTTTCATGGGCAATGCGGGCACCGCGATTCGCCCGCTGACCGCAGCGCTGGCCTTGTCTGGTGGGCACTATCGCTTGAGTGGCGTGCCGCGCATGCATGAACGTCCGATCGGTGATCTGGTGGATGGCTTGCGCCAGATCGGTGCAGATGTTCGCTATACCAGCGAGGCGGGCTTTCCGCCGCTGGAAATTTTTCCCGCGACTATTCATCTGGCGCAACCTATTCGCCTGCGCGGCGATGTCTCCTCGCAGTTTCTTACTGCCTTGTTGATGGCTTTGCCGCTCAGCGGTCAGGCAGCGGTGATTGAAATAACGACGGAGTTGATTTCTCAACCCTATGTCGAGATCACGCTGAACTTGATGGCGCGCTTTGGCGTCGAGGTGCAGCGTGAAGGCTGGCAGCGCTTTATCAT
>JAYTIQ010000231.1:0-5242 GCA_043731705.1 Rugosibacter sp. | reverse complement strand
GTGGGCTTAAAGGCAGCCATGCGGCGGACTGGGTTGCTGAACGGCAAGGCGAGCAGAACGCCCAGTGCGCCGCCGATGCTTTCTGCGACAAGGTCGTTTTGCGATACGGTGCGCGGGGGGAAAAACAGTTGCGTGAATTCCACGCCGAATGCGACGCAGGCTAGTGCCGCGATGCTTAGCAGAATCATGCCGCCCAGTGCCAAGCCCTGCAGACGGCCAATGAAGCGTTCTGCCAGCAGGAACCCCGCCGGAAGATACAGCACCCCATTGGCGATCCAGTCTGCCCGGCTGTCTATCCCAAGGTTGAGCATGGGCGTGTGCTGAAACGCTTCCCAGGCCCAGATTAGGGTATGCGGATGAAAGTCGAGCGGCACGAGGCTGCCGTAAATGATGAAGACCAGGGTGGCAAGCAGCCAGGCCGGGTGTAAACGGGGAGCGGCTTCTATGCGCATGGTGCGGGATTTGTGATGTGCAGGATTGCTCTCAAGGTATTCACGCCGGGTATGTTTAGCAAACTGCTGTTTTTCGTCTTGCCGTATCGCCAGAGCCGACTTTTATTGAGTGTAATGCCTGCAGAATGGTAATCGAAAAAGCGTGCTTTGCCATGCGGTGCAACCATCTGATTTGTTCCATTTGATGAGCACTCGAGCTCAGGTAACAACAAGAAATTTGCCGTGACAAGTGTCGGTTTTTTTAATTTCAACGAATGATTCGATTTAAATTTTTATTTAACTCTATGTTTTATATACAAAATTAATTTTGGCATGGACATTGCTTTATTGCTATTGATAGCCGATGCATGGCTTAAAGAATTTCTCTTTGCTGACAAAGGAAAAAGCAATGAAAAAAGTAGAACAACGAAAAAATCGAAAGGCAATGTTGCTGTTGGCATTGGTTTTTACTTTAGCCACAGGGGTAGGTACAACCTGGTTAAAGCAGATGCCCAACTCTTTGCCTGGTCATCATTTGCCGGATGTGGGTGTAGTTACGGCCGAAACTAATGGCGTCATCCCGGGGAGCGCTGTGGGTGATGGGGCTGATCAGGGGGCAGGTTTGTTTGCAATGGATCCCGATAACAGTGGGCTGATCTTCGCAGTCGACGACGTGGACCACTCTTCCGGTAATCGGGGATTTTCAAGTTCGCAGGGTTCGTTGTTCGGCCAAAATGCAAATGCAAATGGAGATGCTGGCGGTGACACAATCCCGCCAGGTCAAAGAGATATTCCGGGTTTTAGATCAGGCCACAGCTTTGTGCCGGGAGGGGTTGGCTCGTCACACTTGCCTGATCGAGGGCCGTTTAACGATGGTGAGCCACAATCACAAAAAACTGCACCTGAAGATCAGTTTGCCGAAGACCCCTTGGAGAGTGATCCCCTCTTGCTCGCACCAGAGCTGCCGCAACTCTTTGCCGAGAGTGATGCGAACTGCGGGTTGGTCTGCAATAACCAGACACCGCCGACCAACAACGAACGCCAGGCAGTTCCCGAGCCCATGACGCTCGCTCTGCTTGGGCTAGGACTACTGTGTATTGGTCTATTACGGCGCAAGGGTAAGTAACATTAAACGTAAACGGGGTCAGACACGATAACTATCTATATGATTAGGCCTCTTTCCTCTTCCAGGTAAGTGCCTTCCCATGTCTCGCTTACCACGCTACGTCATCCCCGGACAACCTCAGCACATCATTCAGCGCGGTAATAATCGTCAGGCGATCTTTGCCGCTGAAGCGGATTACCGATTCTTTCGAGATTCCCTGGTCGAAGCGGCTGAACGGTTTGGCCTCGCCATTCATGCTTATGTATGGATGACGAATCATATCCATCTGCTCGCCACGCCGAGCCGCGAGGACAGTATCAGCAAGACGCTGCAATCGGTGGGGCGACGCTACGTGCAGTATTTCAATGACACCTATCGACGCAGCGGTACGCTTTGGGAGGGAAGGTACCGAGCGACGGTAGTGGATAGCGAGCAGTATTTGCTAACGCTGATGCGTTACATCGAGACGAACCCGGTGCGTGCCGGAATGGTAGCTAACCCGGAGGATTATCCGTGGTCAAGCCATCAGTGTAATGCCCATGGCGATAAGGGACTCAATGCAGACTGGCTGGCTGCGCATGATGAATACTTGCGGCTTGGATTTGATGCGGTTGAGCGGCAAGCAGCGTATCGAGCACTGTTTCACTCTACACTGGCTACAGATGATCTTGCCGCGATCCGCGATTGCACGCATAAGGGCTGGGCGCTGGGCAGCGAGGAATTCACGAAACAAATGGAGAAGCAAGGCAAACGACAGGCTGCATCTAAAGGGGTGGGCAGACCTAAAAAGTCAATAGAGTCAAATAATCGTGTCTGACCCCATTATCCTCATTATCCGCTTACCGAGTATCGTCGATTACGTTAGGTTCGAACAGCATCTGAATGTCGAAAATTTTTACGGTCTCGCGAGGAAACTTTAAAACAAGCTGTTGCAATCATAAGAAATTTATTTAACTTCAATAGGTTGGATTTAATTTATTTTTAAAGTTATCTGATGGCATGAGTAATGCATTGTTAGAGATTGGTTACAAGGCTAGTGATTAACTAAATACCATTATCGTGTCTGACCCCATTTTTACATTTTTATTTGGAAGGAAAAGAAAAATGATCTCTATCTCTACCATCATGTACCCCAAATTCAAGTCTTTATTTTTATTAATGGCTAGCGCTTTGATTTTGGCATTTGCTGCGCCTGCGACGAGGGCGTCGGTTATCGATACCTATCCAGAGTGGGACGGTAACATAACCTTCGGCTGGCTCGGCACCGCCCAGACCTTTACCGCGCCTGCGGATAGCGTTCTCCAGAGCTACCAGTTCGCGCTGGCCGCACGTTCTGGCGGAGGCAGCGCTGGCTTCAGCATCTATAACTGGGGAAGCACCGGCTATACGGGTTCGGCTTTGTTTTCGACCACGCTGGTATGGCCGGAATCAGGTGGTGATGTTTTGGTGAGTGGCATCAATTTGGCCCTCACGTCCGGCAATTTATATGGCGCTGTTATCGATTTGCTTGGCTACAGCGGGGAGAGCGTTCTTTATACGGGTATCGCTACCTATGCGGGCGGCAATGGCTGGTGGTCTGAAGATGTGGCTGGCAATTCATGGACCGACTTTCCGACTCTGGATCATAAGTTCATCGCCACTTTTGGTGAAAGCCAGGTAGTGCCCGAGCCTGCCTCGTTGGCATTGATGGGTCTCGGTCTGGCCAGTTTGGCTGTTGCCCGTCGGCGCAAGATCACGTAAAAATCTACTCTGGTAAACTTATGTCACGACCGAGCGGGTTGGGATCAAGTCACTATAAGCTAAGCTTGATTAAGCCTGTTTCTTGAGGCAGCCAAGTTTTTCTCATGACTTGTTTTCATGCTTGTGATAGATGACGATCTGTTCATCCATTGACTGCCTCAGATTAGATGAGTCTTTCTGTTTTAGCGGATAGTGTCCGGTTGCATCGTCTGCCGCGCGCCTGGCAGGGTCGGGGTTCCTGTCAATAGGCGGGTTGCGGCGGGATGCACATATTCTTGCTGCGGGGCGAGCGTCATGCCATTGGCCATGGGTGGTGGAATGTAAGTTCGTTCCAGGCCGCTCTCTCTGGCGATGCGGTAATCATGCCGGTCGGCCAGCACAAAGCTACGGGCATCTACATTGGGATTATTAGCGAAGCGCCCGTCAATGCTGGTGTTGAGCGGCCGTTTGCCAAGTAGCAGGTTGTTATAAGCAGTGATGCTGTTAGCACCCGGTTTTACGACCAAAAATTTTCCGTTTCCGGACCAGTGATCCACCAGCGTGTTGTTGATAAGATAAAGCGTGTTTTTTGCTGTTTTGTAACCCTCGGCACCAAACGAAATCAACGTCGGGTTTTCTGTGGTGGCGCTTTGCTCAATGATGTTGCCGATCACATAAGCCGTGCCGCCATCGGGAAATTCCAGCTCGTAGCTGGCGTGGCCACCGGTTTCGTCTGTTAGCCGGTTGTATAGGATGTGATTTTCGCGCGCACGGCTTTTGAGCAGATGGCCGACATTGGCATGGTGAAAATAGCTGCCGGTGACGCGCAGGGCTTTGATCGCGCCGACATAAAGATTGTGACTGTAGCCGTCGCCTGCGCCATTGTGGGCGAATTCGCTGTTCTCAATGGTGAGTGTGGCATTGGGATTGCCGCTGCTGAGCAGGCCGTTTTCGTTGTCCAGAAAACGGCAGTGGCGAATGGTTAAGTCGCCTTCTTCAAAGCGGATGCCGGCGCCATTTTTATCCGCTACGCGGGTGCCGGAAAACTCGATATTCTCGATTGTGATTTTGCCGCCACGCACAACCCAGATGGCCTTTTGTTCGGCACTCGCGCCGTTGGCCAAGAGGCGCACTGGGCCACTGCTTTTGTCACCCACGCCACGTATCGTCAAATTGTTCTGTGTCCATACGGCAACATCCTGCAGGTAGTCGCCTGCGGCGATTTCTATCGTGTCGCCATTGCGTGCCAGGGCGGCTGCCGTGGCGATGGTATGGATGCGGGCATTGGGGCCGACGCTAATGATGCGGCCTGTTCGGCCCATGGTTTCTGTCGTTTTTCCGCCAACGGATGCTTTGGGTGCGTCGTGTGCGTCGGGCATTGGTTGTGCGGCTGTTGGGGTCGGGATGACGATGAGTTCGCCATTCGGTGCGCGGCGGATTTCGCCAAGATAAGGTGCTGCGTCAGGCAAGGTGTCCTCCGCTATTTTTTCAGCAGCAGTAGCGGCGGTGGTAAATAAGGTGGCAGACAAGGCGGCGAACAATAGGGAGAGGGCAAACAGCGAGCGTGTAATAACGGACCTCGCTGTCTCGCCAACATGCCCCGCAGGAAGTACCCTTGGGATGCCGGCTTTTTTTGGTGTAGATTGGGCAACGTTTTTTGCAAATAACAAGGAGGCAGTCATGGAGTCGATGGTCTTGCGGTGGTTGGGCCGGTTAGCGGCGGTGGCAGGGGTACTGCTCAGTGCTGTCTCGGGTTTGCTGCGCTTGCTGGGGCATTACTGGATAGGCGGCTTTCAAGTGGGTACTTTGCTGCTGGGGGGCATTACCTTGATGGTATTTGCCTGTTTGTGTTACCTGGTGCTGATCGAACGGCATGTGTTGAAAAGATAAAGCAGCCGGATTAAAGGTGAGCCAGGCATCGACACACTTGCCGATGCCTGGCTTACTGGTGTTATGTGGCGCGCCCATAAATATCTTCCAGCCGCAC
>JAYTIQ010000230.1:0-2697 GCA_043731705.1 Rugosibacter sp. | reverse complement strand
CCATTGCCGGGCTGAGGAGCGTGGCTGAGTAAGCAAGAAACATCGGTACAAAGGCAAACAGAAAGTACAGACTACCGCCCAAGACGGCACCCCAGACAGCGATTTTTTCGGTGCGTGAAGATTGCACGCGCTGAAACACATCCTGTTGTGGAATTGAGCCGAACATCATGGTGACCCAGGCCGCGGTGAAGGCAAGGACTTCCTTTAAATCCAGCGTGGGCCAGAAATTGAACATGCCGGCTTTGGCAGCATGTTCTACCACCACGCCGACACCACCCACCATACCGCTGACCTCGCCACCTATCCACAGCATGCCGATGACGATAATGATCATTTGCAGAAAATCAGTAATCGCCACGGCCCACATGCCGCCGAACAGGGTATAGATGAGGATGGTGGATGAGCCTATCCACATGCCGGCAACGCGGCTGATTTCGCCCTCCGAGAGCACATTGAAAACCAGGCCGAGTGCCGTGATTTGCGCCCCCACCCAGCCCAGGTAAGAGAGGACTATGGCCAATGTGGTGGCTGTTTCAACCGTGCGGCCAAAACGTTTGCGATAAAAATCGCCTACGGTTAACAGGTTCATGCGATAAAGCGGTGCGGCGAAAAACAGGCCGACTAAAATCAGGCACATCGAGGCACCAAATGGATCTGCCACAATCCCGTGCATCCCTTCTTTGAGAAAAGTTGCCGGAATACCGAGCACGGTTTCTGCGCCAAACCAAGTGGCAAAGACGGTGGCGGTGACCACATAAAACGGCAGATGGCGCCCCGCGATGGCAAAGTCGCGCGCATTGTGTACGCGCGTTCCCGCATACAGGCCGATGCCGACCGAGATGATCCAATAAGCAATGACAAACCAGAACAATATGCCCATCGTTTTTCTTTCTCCTTCAGACTCTTGGTTTATGTAGTGTTCATGCGCAGATCATCGCAATCGCGTGACTAGCACAGCCACCAGGCCGCCTAAAAGCAATGTAAGTAACGTGCTTATGAAAAGTAACCAGCGGGTTTGGATGACTTGGGTGCGCAACTCGGCCAGCTCAGTGCGCACCTTGGCATGGTGATCCATACTAAGTGCTTGGTGCGCCAGCCGAGGCAGTGCAGGTAACAGGGAAACCCAGGCAGGTGCTTCCCGTTTCAGTTGATTGCGCAGGCCGCGCCAGCCAATTTGCTCGCTCATCCAGCGCTCCAGAAAGGGCTTGGCGGTTTTCCACAGGTCAAGATCAGGATCAAGCTGGCGGCCAAGACCTTCAATATTGAGCAGGGTTTTTTGCAGCAGCACCAGCTGAGGCTGTATTTCGACATTGAAGCGGCGCGAGGTCTGAAATAGACGCAACAACACACGGCCAAAAGAAATGTCTTTCAAGGGGCGATCAAAAATAGGTTCGCACACAGCGCGAATGGCGGATTCAAACTCATCAATCCGGGTTGTTTTGGGTGCCCAGCCGGATTCCACATGAACTTCGGCGACGCGTTTGTAATCGCGCCGGAAAAATGCCAAAAAGTTTTGTGCCAGATAGTTTTTGTCGGTATCGGTCAGTGTGCCCACAATGCCGAAATCCAGCGCAATATAGCGGCCTTTGGCCGCGCCATCAGTAGCCACAAAAATGTTGCCTGGATGCATGTCGGCGTGAAAAAAACCATCGCGAAATACCTGCGTAAAGAAAATTTCAACCCCGGCACGTGCCAATCGGGGAATGTCCACGCCGGCTTCCTGTAATGCGCCAGTTTGCGAAATGGGCAAGCCATGCATGCGCTCCATGACCATCACGTTTTGCGTGCACCAGTCCCAATAAACCTCAGGCACGATGAGCAGTGGCGAGTCGGCAAAATTGCGCCGCAGCTGCGAGCAATTCGCCGCTTCTCGCATCAGGTCCAGCTCATCATGCAAATACTTGTCGAACTCGGCCACGACTTCTTTCGGTTTGAGTCGGCGCGCATCGGCCCAGAGTTTTTCCAGCCAGATTGCTGCTATTTCGAGCAGCGCCATATCGTGATCAATAATCCGCCGTATGCCCGGGCGCAGTATTTTCACAGCCACTTCACGGCCATCGGGGAGTGTTGCGAAATGAACTTGAGCTACCGAAGCGGAAGCTACGGGTTCTGGGCTGAATGTCAGAAATACCTGGTCCACGGATTTGCCGTAAGCGGCCTCGAGCTCACTGATCGCCAGTGCAGAAGCAAAGGGCGGTACCTGGTCTTGCAATCGGGCTAATTCATCGGCCAGGTCAACGGGCACCAGATCACGGCGGGTGGAGAGCATTTGGCCAAACTTGACGAAGATTGGGCCGAGTTCTTCTAGCGCCTCACGCAGCCTTTGGCCGCGCGGGGTGGATAGATCCCGCCAGAAAAGCAGTTTCTGGAGCGACCAGGCAATGCGTCCCCAGACACCAAAGACCTTCTCGTTGTCGAGGATCATGCGGTCCAGACCGTAAAGGTAGACCACGCGGGCAATACGAAAGAGGCGAAAGAGTCGAAGGATGCGCACGGCTAAGAGCAGACGTTCAGGAAACGGGAAGTATAATTCAGGGCTTGTTAAATGACTGTCTTTCCTATGCCGTCTGCAACTCCACCAACCCTGCGTCAGCACCTTACCGATTTGTTACGTACTGCGCTACAGAGCGTAGCGCCTGAACACTGGGATGTCGATATTTTGCTTGAGCGCCCCAAGCAAGCGAGTCATGGCGACTT
>JAYTIQ010000229.1:0-8877 GCA_043731705.1 Rugosibacter sp. | reverse complement strand
AAATTCTCGGAAGTTGTAAACGAGTTCATGGATTTTGTGCGCGGTGCTGAAATTATTATTCACAATGCCTCATTTGACGTGGGCTTTTTGAATAACGAGCTTGGCCTGCTGCAAAAAGACAGTATCGAGCAGCTCAGTTTGTGCGTGACAGATACCTTGCGCATGGCACGTGAAATGCGGCCTGGAAAGAAAAACAACCTGAATGCGCTGTGCAACGAGTTTGGCATAGACAACGCCAGCCGCACCCTGCATGGTGCCTTGCTTGATGCTGAACTCTTGGCTGAAGTGTATCTGGCCATGACGCGCGGGCAGAATTCGCTTACCATGGATTTTGCCGCACCGGCAGCCAGCATGACGACAACCGGAATAAGCGAGCGGCCACCGCTCAAAGTGCTGCGCGCCAGCGAAGCAGAACTGGCCGAACATGCGCGTGTGCTGGCAGACATTGGCAAGGAAAGTAAAGGCAAGTGTCTTTGGAGCTTGCAATGAAAATGGGTGCAGTGTCGCCCAGTTAACCAGCAGTAACTGCTGCACATAGCGCTTGCGTTTATCCCACGGGTGCTCGGCATGCTGCGACTTGGAGTCAAAGTCAGTGATTGCCATGATATATGAACTAAAGCAGAGAACTTCAGTGCCTCATGTGCGGAATCGTACACAGGGCCTAAACCCACCACGATAGAATTAGCCTGCTAGCCCTTGCTATTCATGAAACTCATCGCCCCGCGCATAATCCACGTCCTCAAAACCCCCGTCGCTTTCGCGCTTCAGGTCCTGAAAGCCTTTCAGGCGAATCAGGGGCTGCTCCTCGCAGGCGCGGTTGCCTACTACGCGCTGCTGTCTATCCTGCCGCTGCTCATTCTGATGGTGATCGCGCTATCGCATGTGATCGACCAAGGCGTGCTGCTGGCAACGCTGCGCAAGGCGCTGCAGTATGTGGTGCCGGGCGCAAGCGTGGCGGTGGTGATGGAGTTGAGCGCATTCCTCGATCACCGTGAAGTGATCGGTTGGGTACTGTTTATCACGATGCTGTTTTTCAGCTCACTCGGCTTCAAGGTGCTGGAGAGCGCGATATCAGTGATTTTCCTGCACCGCGTGCAGAAGCGCAGGCGGCACTTCGTGGTTTCTTTGTTGCTACCCTTCGGCTATGTTTTGTTTATCGGCGCATTGCTTTTTGTGGGCACGTCGGTGATCGACAATCTGGTAACGATAGGCGGCGAAAATCTCGTTATCCTGGGGCATATCTGGTCGCTGAGCGGTTTCTCGCGCGTGCTGATCTACATCGCCGGCGTGATTGGGGAAATTCTGGTCATCTCCGCGATCTACTATTTCATGCCGGTAGGCAGGTTGACAGCGCAGCATGCGCTGATCGGTGGGGCAACGGCCGGCTTGCTGTGGGAATTCATTCGCCATGCGCTAGGCTGGTATTTCGGCACATTGTCGCAAGTCAGCGTGGTGTATGGCTCGCTCTCCACAGCCATCATCGTGTTGCTCAGCCTCGAAGTGGCTGCCACACTGCTGTTGCTCGGCGCGCAGGTGATTGCAGAATACGAACGCATCGAGATTGAAGGTCCTTTGCAAGAACCGGTGCCGATGCGCACTGAGGGCATCTGAATCAGCCAAACTACGGTTCTACAGTTGTCAGCCATTCTCTCCAGCACGCAAAAGTGGGGCGTTCCTTAACTACCTCATTTAGGCGTCCAGCAAAAAATCCTGCACCGGGGCGATTTGCGCTTCGTCCATCAGCATCGGCGCATGGCCAACGCCGGGAATTTCGATGAGTTTTGCATGCGGGCCGCGTTGAGTCATGGCTTGGGCTGTGGCTGGCGTCAGCAGGTCGGATTGTTCACCCCGTAGCAGCAGAGTAGGGCAGGTGATGGCGTCAAATAGCGGCCAGAGCTCGACATCTTTGCCGCCGCTGAGTTGCTGCCCTTGGCGGTAGATTTGCGCGATGCCGGGGTCATAGACAAATTCGATTTTGCCGTCTGTCGCTTCGCGCACGACGTGCACAGTCAGGTGTCGCCATTGGACATCGGTGAGCGGGCCAAATGGGGCAGAAACTGTGCGCACATAGGCTTCGGCCTGTTCGAGGCTGTCAAAGCGCGGTGGCGTGCCGAGATAATCGCCAATGCGTGCTAATGAAACCGCCGTGATGACGGGGCCGACATCATTCAGCACCAGCCGTCGAATGGGGTTGCCCGGCTGCGCGGCGAGTGCCATGCCGATCAGCCCGCCCATCGAGGTGCCTAGCCAATCGACGGTTTCCACGTTCAGCCGGGCCAGCAGCGTGACCATGTCAGCGCAGTATTGCGGCATCACATAAAGCGATTTGTTAGCCAGCCAGTCGCTCTTGCCACGACCCACGATGTCGGGGCAGATCACGCGGTAATCAGCCGCCAGCGCTTGCGCGAGAAAATCAAAATCGCGCCCGTTGCGCGTCAAGCCATGCACGCAGACCAGCACGTTAGGGTTGTCCGCATCGCCCCATTCGACATAAGCCATTTGATGGAAGCCTGCGGTGCTAAGACACTTCACTTTACCTTCACGCATGGTCATTTTCCTTTTCATCTCATGAGGAGTGCGGGTTCCTGCATGCGGGCGATTTGCTCGCGCAATTCAAGAATTCGTTCTTCCCAGTATCGGTTGGTCGCAAACCACGGGAAGGCGGCCGGAAATGCCGGATCACCCCAACGCCGCGCCAGCCAAGCGGAATGATGCAGCAGGCGCAGGGTGCGCAGGGCTTCGATCAGATGCAGCTCGCGGTCTTCGAATTCGCGGAACATTTCATAGCCGGTCAGCACGTGGCGAAACTGCTGCCCCATGTCTTCGGCATCGCCCGAGAGCAGCATCCATAAATCCTGTATGGCCGGGCCCATGCGGGCGTCATCGAAGTCGACAAAGTGCGGGCCGCCTTGTTCATCCAGCTCGCCGGGCGTCCACAAGACATTGCCTGCATGGCAATCACCATGCAGGCGTAGCTGCTGTACCTGCCCGGCGCGAGCAAAGCAATAATGCACACCTTCGAGCGCCTGATCAGCAACGCCTTGCCAGACCGATTCCAGCTCCGGCGGTAACGTTTGATTGTCCAGCAACCAGTCGCGCGGCTCGATGCCGAAGCTTTGCATATCGAGCGTTTCGCGGTGAATAAATGGCTCGCACTCGCCGACCAGATGGATGCGCGCCATCAGGCGGCCCATCCATTGCAGCACCTGTGGGTTATCAAATTCCGGCGCGCGGCCGCTTTGTCGCGGATAGACCGCAAAGCGAAAAATGGAATCCGTTTTGGCATCGGCATGCGTGAACAGCGATTGCCCATCAATGACCAGCGGCGCGACGACGGGTAGCTCGGCTTCCAGCATGGCGGCGACAAACGCATGTTCTTCGGCGATTTGCGCATCAGACCAGCGTCCCGGCCGGTAGAACTTGGCAATCAGCGGCGCGCTGTCTTCAATGCCGATTTGCCAGACGCGGTTTTCATAACTGTTGAGCGCCATCAGGCTGCCATCGCAGCGAAAGCCGACACTTTCCAGCGCATCCAGAATGCATGCCGGCGTGAGGCCGGTAAAGGGAACGGCAGTGGATACAGTGTGCAAGGGGAACTCGGCGCGCAATTTATTCGAGCCAGATGCAACTGGCCATGCGTCCGGTGACGCCATCGCGGCGGAAGGAGTAGAAGCGGTCGATGTCGCGCATCGTGCAAAAGTCGGCGCTAGTGATACGCCCCGTCCCCTGCGGGGAAAGTACCCTTGGGACGCGGCGGATATTCAGCGCATTTAGCCGCTGGCAGGCGAGTTGGTAGATGTCGCACAACCATTTATCCGCCGCAAGCGGAGTGAACGCATGCGCAGCCTGTATATCGTGGGCCAGAAACGCATCGCGCACATCCGCGCCGACTTCAAACGCCGTCGGGCCTATCGCCGGGCCAAGCCAGGCCATCAACTGCTCGCCGGGAACCGACATCGCCGCGACGCTGGCCTCGATCACCCCATCGGCCAGCCCGCGCCAGCCCGCATGCACGGCGCTGACCACGCTGGCCTGGTCATCGCACAGCAGCACCGGCAGGCAGTCGGCGGTGAGCACGGCGCAGACCACGCCGCGCTGGCGCGTGAAGCTGGCGTCCGCCTCGACACCGGACTGCGCTTCTCCGGCATCGACGCACAGCGTGCCATGCACTTGCGTGAGCCACGGTGGATCGGCGGGCAGGCTTTGCCGCAACAGGGCGCGATTGGCGGCAACCGCCGTCGCGTCATCGCCGACATGCGAGGCCAGATTGAAACTTGCCCAGGGTCCGCAGCTGACGCCACCCTGGCGCGTGGTGACTAACGCATGCACACCCGCCGGTGCGGGCCAGTCGGGAATGATGCGATTATTCATGGCGCTGTTTCTCCACGCAGTGCTTCGAGCAGATGGGCAAAATCAGCAGGCAACGGCGATTCCCAAGACATTTCAAGCTGGCTGACCGGGTGCATCAGCGCCAAGCGCCAGGCATGCAAGGCCTGGCGTTTGAAGGCATCGAGCAACACGTTGCCGCTGCATGTCTTGCCATAGACCGGGTCGCCGGCCAGCGGGTTCCCGCGTGAGGCGAGGTGTACGCGAATCTGATGCGTGCGTCCTGTCTCCAAACGGCATTCCAGCAGCGTGGCTTTGGCGAAGCGTTCGCGCACCAGATAGTGCGTTTTTGCTTCCCTGCCGCCACTGCGCACCACGGCCATCTTGGTGCGATGGACAGGATGGCGGCCCAGCGGCGCATCAATCGTGCCGCCGAGATCGATAACCCCCAGCGCCAGCGCCAGATAATGGCGTTTCACCGTGCGCGCCTGCAACTGGCGCACCAGGTCGGTTTGCGCGGTGAGGGTTTTGGCGACGACCAGCAAGCCGCTGGTGTCTTTGTCCAGACGATGCACAATGCCTGCCCGCGGGATTTCTGCCAGTTGCGGCGCATGGTGCAGCAGAGCATTGAGCAAGGTGCCGCTGGCATTGCCATTGCCCGGATGCACTACCAGCCCGGCGGGTTTGTTGATCACGATCAACTCATCGTCTTCAAACACGATGGTTAGCGTAATGTCTTCGGCCGCATGGTCATGTGTTTGCAAGATGCCACTCATGTCCGTCGAAAACTCTATCCGTTCGCCCCCCAGCACATGGCTCTTGCCTGCCGCTGGCTTGCCATCCAGCTGTATCAGGCCGGCTTTCAACCATTCCTGCAAACGGCTGCGCGAATGTTCAGGATAGAGCTTGGCCAGTGCGGCGTCAAAGCGTATACCGGCATAGTCATGGGGGATTGCCAGTGTCGCGGGCAGTGAGGTCACGGTTTTGCTTGGGCTATAATCCGCCGGAATTTCTTGCGAGGCATCATTCATCATGCGTAGTTTAGCGGCAATCCGGCGAACACTCTCTTCAACCACCCTGATCGGTGGATTCTTGTTCGCATCCTTACTCACGGGATGCGGCGTTTTGCCGGATCAAATCGATGAAACCGCCAAATGGTCAGCGCAAAAACTCTACACCTCGGCCAAAGAAGCCATTGGCGAAGGCGGCTATGATTTAGGCATCAAGTATTTCGAGAAACTCGAATCACGTTTCCCCTACGGGCAATATGCTCAGCAGGCGCAGCTTGAAGTTGCTTATGCGTATTACAAAAAAGAAGAAACTGCTTCGGCGCTAGCTGCTTGTGACCGCTTTATTCGTTTGCACCCGAATCACCCCAATGTGGATTATGCGTATTACCTCAAGGGGCTCGCCAATTTCAATGAAGACCTTGGCCTGCTGGGCCGCTTGAGCAATCAGGATCTCACCGAGCGTGACCCTGGGGCAGCGGCAGATTCTTTTGATGCGTTCAAAATTCTGGTTACTCGTTATCCCAAGAGCCGCTATACGCCGGATGCCACGCTGCGCATGAATTATCTCGTCAATGCACTGGCTTCACATGAAGTGCATGTGGCGCGGTATTACATGAAGCGCGGTGCCTATGTCGCCGCACTCAATCGTGCTCAAGCATCCATTAAAACCTATCCCAATGCGCCCGCCAATGAAGAAGCCCTTTTTATTATGGTGAAAGCGTATGATTTGCTGGGTGTGAATGATCTGCGCGACGATACCGAGCGCATCATGCGCAAGAATTTCCCCAAGAGCGAATACTATGCGCGCGGCCTGAATCGTACCGAACCGTGGTGGAAGCTCTGGTAATCTTATAGCGATTCTCCCTGGCACTGACTTACACACTTACATGAAACTGTTGCGCCTTCTTCTCGTTTTCATGCTCTCGTTAGCGATACCCTTTGCGGCGTCGTCTGCAGTTGTTATGGAAATGACGATGAGCCATTGCCCTATGCAAGGCGAAAATAATACGTCGATGTCGGCAATGTCAGCAGAGCATGACTGTTGTGATACAGAGAAATCTGCACCCAGCAAGCCGCACGCTCCAAATCCATGCAAGTCATGCCAAACCTGCAAAATCTGCTCAGTGCCCTACCTTTCCTTTACTTCCGCTGTCCGGCTTCCTTCCTTGCCACCCGTCGGGCAGCTTTTCGTGGCGCAACGCGATACGTCCATCCCTACGCATGACCCGTCCGGGTTGTGGCGTCCTCCGCGCTTTCTCTGATTCCTGCTGATCTGTCGGCCGGTGCGGCATAAGCCGCACGGTCATTCGCGTGCTGTTTTTAGCTCTGCACGCTATCAAGCCAAGGAGTTGGAACATGTCCCACCATTGGAGTCATTATGCATTGCCGCTAGCACTGGGCATGCTGTTAGGTGTTGCCCACGCCGCACCGTTGAGTTTTCCAGCGGCGCTGGATATTGCCGAGCATCAATCGCCAAATCTTGCCGCCAATACTGCGCAGATCAACGCTGCGCAATCGTCTGCTATTCCGGCAGGGGCGTTGCCTGACCCCAAATTATTTATTGGTATCGATAACCTCCCTGTGACGGGTGAGGATCGTGGTCATCTCAACCGCGACTTCATGACTATGCAGAAGATCGGCATCATGCAGGAAGTGCCTAATGCCGATAAGCGCAAGGCGCGTGAAGCGGTGGCATCGGCCAACATTGATGTTGCCTCGGCCGAGCGTCAAATCACACGTTTGCAGGTGCGGCGTGATACAGCCATTGCCTGGCTCAATCTTTATTACATCCAGCGCAAGTTTGCGCTATTCGACGCACTGGATCAGGAAAACAAAATCCTGAATGACGCCGTCAAGGCGCAAATCGCAGGCGGGCGCAGTCCCGTGGTGGACGCTGTCATGCCGCGCCAGGAGGCAGTGCAATTAGCCGATCGGCGTGATGATCTTGCCAGTGGCCTGGCCAAAGCCCGCGCTGCGCTGCGCCGCTTTGTGGGTGCGCAAGCCGACGAGCCATTGGCGGGCGAGCCACCAATGCTCTCGGTCGATGCCGAGCACTTGCGTCAGCAATTGCACCAGCATCCTGAGTTGCAGGTTTTCGTTGCGCAAACCCGCAAGGCAGAAGCGGAAGTGCATGAGGCGGATGCCATGAAACAATCCGACTGGGGGGTAGAGCTGGCCTACCAGAAGCGCGCGCCACAATATAGCGACATGATCTCGGTGCAATTCACGTTCGATTTGCCTATTGCGACTGCGCACCGCCAAGACCCATTGATCGCCGCAAAGCAGCAGGAGCTCGTCAGGATCGAAGCCGACCGCGAAGCCATGCTGCGCGACCACGCTAATCAACTGGAAAATGACCTGGCGGATTACGCGACGTTAAAGCGGCAACTCGAGCGCGCTGAACAAACGGCGTTGCCGTTGGTTCAGCAAAAAGTTGATCTGCAAACCGCCAGCTACAAAGCCGGTAAAAGCGACCTCACCAGCCTGCTCGCTGCGCGCCGCGAGTTGATTGACCAGCGGCTCAAAATCATCGAATGGCGATCACGGCATGCCGTGATCGCGGCACAACTGCATTTTGCTTATGGGGAGACTGCACGATGAACAAGAACACTTTCAAGATTATTGTGTTGTCATTCATTCTGGCCGCCATGAGTGGCGGCGTTGGTTACTGGGTCGCCAAGCCGCAGAGCGCTGGGAAACCTCTGGCCAAATCGGTAGAAAAACCTGTCAAGCTTGAACCCAAGGTACTGTACTGGTACGACCCGATGGTGCCCAATCAGCGCTTTGACAAACCGGGCAAGTCGCCTTTCATGGATATGCAATTGGTACCGCAATATGCGGAAGAAAAGGATGCTGACCATGGCACCAACATCGGCACTGATGTCGGCGATGGTGTTGGCAATTCAGCGGGCGTCAAGATTGATCCGCGCATTGTGCAAAATCTCGGCGTTCGCACGACGCCGGTCACGCGTGGCACATTGGCCAGCCCTCTGGATTTTGCGGCTAATGTGCAGCTCAACAACCGGCAAGTGGCGATTGTGCAGGCACGCACGGCTGGTTTTGTCGAGCGGGTTTATGCGCGAGCGCCGGGCGATGTGGTTGCGCGTGGCGCACCGCTGGCCGATCTGCTGGTGCCTGAATGGACAGGCGCGCAAAACGAGTTCCTCGCCGTATTAAAGGCAGGCGATCAAGGCCTGATCCAATCGGTGCGCGAGCGTTTGCGTTCGCTGGGCATGTCGCCCGACCTGATCGCCCAGGTGGAAAAGTCCGGCCAGGCGCATGCTGTCGTCACCATCACTGCACCCATTGGCGGATTGATCCAGACACTGGAGGCGCGCACCGGCATGGCGGTTGCGTCGGGCGCGACGCTGGCGCAAATCAATGGCCTTGATTCCGTGTGGATTGAAGCGGCGATACCCGAAGTGCAGGCTGCTCAAATCGCTGTTGGCAGGCGTATCAGCGCCAGCCTGGCCGCGTATCCGGGTGAAAAATTTACGGGCAAAGTTGCTGCTTTGTTGCCGGAAGCCGATAGGGAAAGCCG
>JAYTIQ010000228.1:0-16639 GCA_043731705.1 Rugosibacter sp. | reverse complement strand
GCCGCGCACCGTGTCGCTGGTGGCGTAGGCCTTGAAGTACTGGCGAATGGCGGGGATGGCGGCGGCCTCGTCGGGCTTGAGGTCGGCGACGAATTTGGCGAACTCTTCTTCCAGCAGCTCATCCCTGGATTTGAAGCGCGGGATGAGGCCGAAGACCTTTTCGAGAATTTCACGCAGGGTCAGACGCCGATCCACGGCGGCGGCTTTGCGCAGTTTGTCGAGGCTGTAGTACTCGTGCGGTTTGTCGAAGATTTCACGGTTGACGTAGTCGATGACGCGGTCCCACTGCCCGGCTTCGACGGCGGCGGCGATAGTGGCGTTGTCGCGCACGCTGTCCTCGAATTTCTCGAAGAACATGCGGTCGATCTTCATGCCTTCGCTGGTGATCTGCTCGACTTTGAGCGAGGCGATGAGGTCATTGCCAAGGTGTTCGTAAGCGCCATCAATCCCCACCGGGCCGGTGTCGCCGCCGTTATCGCTGCCTTTGCCTTGGGGTTTGGGCAGTTTGAGCACTTCATCGTAGTTGAATTCCTCTTCGAAATATTCGCAGTTGGCGAAAAAGTCGAAGAGTTTGAAGGCGGTCTTCTGCGGCTTCGTTATGCTGTCCTTGAGGCTGTCGTCGAAAAGCTGTTCGAGGAAGTTGTGTCGGCGCGTGCCACGCCCCTTGATCTGGATGAAGTCGGTGGGTGAAAAAATCGGACGGAACAGGCCGAGGTTGAGAATGTCCGGGCAGTCGTAGCCGGTGGTCATCATGCCGACGGTGACGCAGATGCGCGCCTTGCTGGTTTTGTAAGCGGGGATGAAGTTGGCCGAGCCGAGCAGGTTGTTGTTGACGAAGTTGATGGTGAATTGCTGGGCGTCAGGAATCTGCGAAGTAACTTGCACGGCAAAGTCTGACTGATACTTGGCCGGGAACATGCGGTCGGCCATCTGGTTGAAAATTTGCGCGAGCTTGGCGGCATGGTTCTGGCTGACCGCGAAGACGATGGACTTGCCGATCTCGCCACTGACCGGATCGCGCAGGGCGTTTTCGAGAAAGGTTTTGCAGAAAAGCTGGTTGGTGGCGTCAGAGAAAAAGCGCTTCTCGAATTCGCGCTGCTTGAAGGCTTCCTGCTGATCTTCACCGGCATCGTCGGTGAAGGCGACAACGAAGCCTTTTTCGGAAAGCAGTTCGGTAGTGATCTCGGTGCGGGCATCCACCACCGTGGGATTGACCAGGTAACCTTCCATCACGCCGTCGAGCAGCGAGTAGCAATAGGTGGGCTGGCTGTTTTCGCAGCCGAAGGTGCGGTAGGTATCCAGCAGCAGGCGACGTTCGGCTTCGCGCGGATCGCGGGTGCGCCCGTTCGAGCCGTCGAACCGGCGCAGATAATCGCGCGGCGTGGCGGTAAGGCCGAGTTTGTAGCCGATGAAATAGTCGAACACGGCGCGGGCGTTGCCGCCGATGGAGCGGTGGGCTTCGTCAGAGATGACCAGGTCGAAATCGGTTGGCGAGAAAAGCCGCTGGTATTTGTTGTTGAAGAGCAGCGATTGCACGGTGGTGACGACAATCTCGGCACGCCGCCAGTCGTCGCGGTTTTCCTTGTAGATCACGGTCTGGAAATCGGCGGACAGCAGCGCCGCAAAGGCTTTTTTGGCCTGATCTTCCAGTTCGAGTCGATCCACCAAAAACAACACGCGCCGGGCATTGCCGGAACGCAGGAAGAGCTTGATGACGGCGGCGGCGGTGAGCGTCTTTCCGGTGCCGGTGGCCATCTCGAACAGGAAGCGGTCTTTGCCTTCTTGCACCGCCTGTTGCAAGAGGTGCACGGCTTTTAACTGATAGGGCCGCAAGAAACGCAGTTTGTTGGTCTGGATGTAGCCGGGACGTTCGGCTTCATCGCGCCACGCCGCGTCGGATTGATAGTGCGGGCGCAGGGTCAGCGCGATGTAGTCATCATTGACGACTTCCTCGATGAGGCGCTGCGGGTTGGGCGTGACTTGCTGGTAACCGGTTACTGAATGTGGCGTGGGGAAGGATGTAATGAGGTAGGGGTTGCCGCGTGCCAAATCCCAGAAGTAGTGCAGGTTGCCGTTGGAGAGAATGACGAAGCGGCAGTTCTGTGACTTGGCGTATTTGCGCGCCTGCTCTTTGCCGACGAGCGGGTTTTTGTCCTCTGATTTTGCCTCCAGCACGATCAGCGGGGAGCCTTTGGCATCGAGCAGTAGAAAGTCGATGAAGCCCTTGCCGGTTTGCTCAAAGTTCTCGCCAAGGGCATCCAGATCAGATGATTTGAGCGTCACGCTGGGTTCGAGGTGGATGTTCGCTGGCGCATCGCCTGCTGCGAAGAAGCGCCAGCCAGCCGCTTCGAGCAGCTTGTTGATTTTGATGCGGGCGGTGGCTTCTTTATTGGGCACTGATTTTGTTCTCTGGGCGCAGTCTAGTTCAAGATGTGTTTTGGATTGCGGGCACGCTTATCGGCCGATTGGTGAGTCTTTCAGTGCCTCAGCCAAATCCATCACCGCGGCAGCATAGAAGCTGCTGCGGTTGTAGCGGGTGATGACGTAAAAATTCTGGTACCCCAGGCGGTATTCGGTGGGCGCGTTGGGGGTGATGAGGTCGATCAAGGCGGCGGGTTGGTTACTGAGTTGGCCACTAAGCGCCGTCTCATCAGCGCCGACTTTTTGAATCTGTACATGCCGTGTAGTCAATTCGCTGGGTAAGCGTTGCGGCTTGATGCCTTCATCAAGCAGGGCTTGAATGCCATCACCACTCATGGTGATTTTTTCGGCAATCACGCCATCTTTTTCCCAGCCGTGTTCAGCCAGAAAATGTGCGGCGCTGCCGATGGCATCGGCCGGGCTGGCGGTGAGATCAACCTTGCCGTCGTTATCGAAATCCAGCGCGTATTTTCTTAGTGATGAGGGCATGAATTGCGGCAAGCCCATGGCACCTGCGTAAGAGCCGGTGTAGCTCAATATCGGGCGGTTCTCTTCTCTGGCCAGCAGGAGTAATTCAATCAGTTCCTGGTGGAATAATTTGGCACGTGGGGGATAGTCAAAAGCGAGTGTGGTGAGCGCGGCAAAGGTGGTGTAGTTGCCCATGTGTTTGCCATAAATCGTTTCCACACCGATGATCGCCGCGATAATTTCTTTCGGCACGCCAAAGCGCGCCTCTGCCGCAGCCAGTTCGTTGGCGTAGCGCTGCATGAAGGCCTTACCCGCTGCGATGCGCACTGGCTCAACAAAGCGGCTGCGATAAGCGCGCCAGGAACGTATGCCCGGATCGGCGGGTGGGCGGATGGCTTTTAGCACCGAGGTGATAGGCTGGGTAACGCGAAACAGTGCATCGAGTGTCGCGCGATCATAATCGTATTGGGTGGCCATCTCGTCGATGAATGCTTGCACGTCTTCACGCTCGGCATAGCTATTGGCTTGGCTTTGCACGGGGAAGGTCAGGAACAGGCAGAGCAAGGCAATGTGTTTTGCAAATTTCATAGCGATAAGTCGTTGATGTGTTGATTGAGCTCAGTCAAGCTTGCGCTGGGCGGGTGGGCAGCATAGCGCAGGCGGGCGTAGCTGCGGGCGATGGCGCGAATTTTTGTCGCGTGCAGCGGAAGCTGGCTAGTCGCACGGGCGGCCAGAGTGTCCGGCCCTTCCCACGGCTGCCAAACAATGCCGCGCTTGGCGAGCTTGGCGGTAAAGCGTCGCCAGGCACGGCGGGCGGGGTCGATGCGCTCGCGCTGGCGCAGCACCCAGCCGGTGAGCAGTAGCAAGGCCGCGCCGCAGAGCACCGCCAAGAGGGCGGTCATATTGCGCCAATCGGCATCCAGCCCGAGACGAGTTAAAAAGTCGCGTTGGCGTTGCGGGTCATACCCCAACACCCATTGGTTCCAGCCATTGGTCACGGCGTCGAGCTGGTAGCGCACGGCCTTGAGCCAGGCCATTTCATTGCGCGCTAAAAAGGGCAGTGCTTCATCTGCCGGGATGGCGGTGGCCAGGCTGCTGTCAATGCGCCGTGGTGCGGCAATGGCGGTGGGGTCTATGCGCACCCAGCCTTGTTTGGCAAGCCATACTTCCGTCCAGGCATGGGCGTCATATTGGCGCACGACCAAAAAACCATCGACGGGATTGATTTCACCACCTTGATACCCGGCCACGACGCGCGCGGGCACGCCGGCGGCACGTAGTGCGAAGGTAAAGGCCGAGGCAAAGTGTTCGCAAAAGCCGCGTTTGTTGTCAAACAAAAACTCATCGACGCTATCGTTGCCGGCCAGTGGCGGGTTGAGGGTGTAGCGCAGCAGTTGGTTACTAAAAAAATCTTCGGCGGCTTTTACAATAGCGGCGTCATTATTGCCATGACGTTGCCGCCAGCCTTCTGCTATCGCGCGAATGCGCGGGTTGCTGAGCTTGGGCAAGGCCAGCGATTCCTGCAAGATTTCTGGCGACTCGGTCAGGCCTTTTTGAATATCTGCCACGGCACGCTGCGTGTAGCGCAGGCGGCTGCGCACAGGTTGTCGGGATAGCAATTGATAGTCGCGTGTCAGGCCGCTTTCCGTGGGTAGCGTGGTGGGCGATTCCAGCGCAAAGAGCCAGCGTTTGCCGTGGGGTTCGAGGGTGAGTTCATAGTCGATTGGCTTGCTATGCCTGCTTTCCTCAGCATATGGCGGGGCGGTGTAGGCCTCGCGGGTTTGTGATACGTGCCAGGTGCGGCCGTCAAAATCAGGCATCACCAGGCCGCGCCAGTACAGGCTGGATTGCGCGGGCGCTGCGCCAGTAAAAGCCACGCGAAATGCAATGGCGTCTGACTGTGACAGTTGTGCAATGGTGCCCGGCGCCATGGCATCGGTGAGCCCGGAAAGCGCTGTGCGGCGGTCTTCTGGCAGGCCCCACAATGGGCCGTTCACGCGTGGGAAAAGGATGAACAGCAGCAGCATGAAGGGCAGCGCCTGCAACAACAGGCGGCCGGCATGTTCCAGTTGTTGCCTGAGGGTGGGCCGATCATTATTGGCGGCAAGCAAGGCGGCAGTGGTGATGACAACGGCAAGGCAGGTGATCAACCCGGTAAGCAGTGTTTGGGTAAATAAAAACTGCCCGAGGATTAAAAAATAACACAGCAACACAGTGACCACCGCATCGCGTGGCGCGCGGAGTTCCATGAGTTTGAGCGAGAGAAAAATCAGCAGCAGGGCAATGCCCGGTGTGCGGCCAAACAGGCTGCGATATTCAAAAAAGACACCGAGCGAACCGGCGACGACCAAGAACGCAAGCAGCCAGCGCGGCGGCAGTCGTCCACCGCGCTGAATGAGCCAGGCACGCCAGACAAAGGCTGCGCCAGCGAATAACGCCAGCCACAGAGGCATATGCGCGGCCAAGGGGGCAAACGCGGTGACAGCAGCAAGCAATAGCCACAGGCTTTGGCGGCGGCTTACCGGGCGATCAAGGCGTGCCATGAATATTTGAAGCCATAGGCAAGGCGTACAAAGCCAGCGCTTGCAATCCGGCAACGCGGTGCGCGGCACCTTGCGCGGGGGCGAGGCGCAGCGTGGGCAGACGCAAACCCCAGTGCAGGCCAGCGGCATCGGCATCCAGCAGCCAGCGGGTAAGGCAGGCAATGCGTTGTTCGGTGGTTAAGGTCTCGGGTGCGGCATCCCAATCGAGCCAGAGTTCTTCTGCTGACTGGCCGCTAAATAATTTGGTTTGCAGCTTGCCGTCGTCTTGCCGTGCGGCCGCTTTCCAGGCGATGTGACGCGGCGGATCACTGGGCTGATGATGGCGCAGACCGGCAAAATCATCCACACCTTGACCGGCATGGCTTGTGCCTTGAAATGCTTCGCCGCTCCAGGGCGGTGGTGGTGCGTTGCGTGCGGGTGCGGGGTAAACCAGACAGCGCATTTCCGGCGCGATATAGCTCCACGCACGCACCAGGCCCAGCGGCCAGGTGGTTTCGACAGTGACTCGCGGCAAGGCCAGCCAGCCGCGCCGGGTGGTTGGCAGCGTGAGCGTGGCGGTGCTGGTGGCGTGCGCGGGAAGATCAATCTCGACGGGTACTTCACCCGCGAATGAGAGCTGCAAGTTGATGCGCGCATCCCGCCGGGTGTTTTCCAGCAGCAGCTCAAAGGAGGCCATGTCGCCCGCAAAAACCGGCGGGCAGTGCCCTGGCCGCACAATGAGCTGCACGAGATTACGAAAGGTGTGCAAGATCGTCACAATGCCCAGCCCGGCCAGCCAGAAAACCAGCGCATGACCGAGGCTCAGGTTGTAATTAACAGCACCCAGAAAAATGGTAATGAGCGCCATGGCAAAAGCCAGACCAACGCGGGTGGGCAACACATACACCCGTCGTTGAACCAGCGTGATGGGTGTGGGCTCGGGCGTTGGTACGCGCAGTGCCCAGCGCACAAAGCGCTCATGCAGAAAGTGGCGCAGCCGAGGCAGCAGCATGATTTGCTGTATCAGGGCAGGGGCACGGCCTCGATGAGCCGGTTCGCCGTCTCGCCAGCGCCAGCGCTATGCGTCCCTGCGGGAACTTTTCTGGTGCCTTCGTGCGTGTCATCATGGAAGCGCAGTCGATGCGCGATAACGCCCGGCAGCACGGCTTGCACATCTTCCGGCAGCACATGGTCGCGGCCATCCAGCAGCGCCCAGGCACGGGCAACCGCCAGCAGAGCAAGCCCTGCGCGCGGCGATAAACCCGCTATCCATAACGGCGAGCTGCGCGTGAAGGCCACCAGTGCTTGAATGTAATCAATCAGCGCGGACGAGGCGTGCACGCTGCGCGCTTGTTGTTGCAGCGCGAGTAATTGCGGGGGCAAAAGGCGCGGGGAGAGCTCGGCCACCATCTGGCGGCGGTCGGCACCCGCGAGGAGTTCACGCTCGGCGGCAGCATCGGGATAGCCCAGTTCAATCTTGAGCAGGAAACGATCAAGTTGTGATTCAGGCAGGGGAAAGGTGCCGATTTGAAACGCCGGGTTTTGCGTGGCGATGACAAAAAAGGGTGCGGGCAGCGCGCGTGTTGCGCCTTCGATGGTGACTTGCCGTTCTTCCATGGCTTCGAGCAGCGCGCTTTGTGCTTTGGGCGTGGCGCGGTTGAGTTCATCGGCCAGCACTATCTGCGTGAAAATCGGCCCGGGGTGAAAATGAAATGCGCCGCTGGCCCGGTCAAACACCGAGACACCAATAATATCGGCGGGCAGCATGTCACTGGTGAACTGGATGCGTTGCAGATCAAGCCCCAATACGCGCGCCAGCACATGTGCCAGTGTGGTTTTACCCACACCGGGCAAGTCTTCAATCAGCAAATGTCCACCTGCAAGCAGGCAAGCCAAGGCCATGCGGACGGGTTCTTGTTTGCCAAGAATAATGCGATTGATGTCAGCCAGTAGCTGGGTCAAGAGTGAGTGATGGTCGCTGGGTTGCATGGGGGTGGGAGTGAATACGTGAGATGAGCAATAATGAAGGGAACTTATTATCTCGATTGTAAGTCATCAAACTACCTGACTTTTTATGACAACCGCTTTCATTTCCCACCACGATTGCAAGCTGCACGACATGGGTGCCCAGCACCCCGAATGTCCTGCGCGGCTGGATGCTATTCATGACCATTTGATTGCCATAGGGCTGGAGGCAAGTCTGGCATTTTTTGATGCGCCATTGGCCAATATGGCGCAATTGCAACGCGTTCATCCGGCGGATTATATTGAGTATGTGCAGGCAAACAGTCCGGCGCAAGGCATAGTGCATCTCGACCCGGATACGGCGATGTCGCCCGGTACATGGCATGCGGCGCTGCGCGCTGCGGGTGCAGGGTGCGATGCGACGGACCGCGTGATGCGCGGAGAAGTGCACAACGCATTTTGTGCCGTGCGTCCCCCGGGGCATCATGCCGGCCCGAGTCAGGCGATGGGGTTTTGCTTTTTTAATAACGTTGCTGTCGCTGCGCGGCATGCATTGTCCGCTTGGCCGCTATCGCGCGTGGCAATTGTTGATTTTGACGTGCACCATGGCAATGGCACCGAAGCGATCTTCTCAAATGATCAGCATGTGTTGATGGTGGGTACGTTTCAGCATCCGTTTTATCCCTACAGCGGCACAGAGCATCCCGCTACCAACATATGCAATGTGCCCTTGGCTGCGGGTACGCGGGGGGAAGGTTTTCGTCAGGCAGTGACTGATATCTGGCTACCTCGATTGCATGATTTTCAGCCGGAAATGATTTTCATCTCGGCAGGCTTTGATGCACACCGTGAGGACGACATGGCTTCTCTGGGTTTGGTCGAGGACGACTATGCGTGGGTGACAACGCAGATTAAACAGGTGGCGGCGGCAAGCGCTCATGGACGGATTGTGTCGATGCTGGAAGGTGGCTATGCACTTTCGGCTTTGGGGCGCAGTGTGGCAGCCCATCTGCGTGTGCTAGCTGATGTGTAAATGGATATGACTTGCCCCGCCTTGCGATGGCCATCGGTTAGAATTGATCTTTTGGTGTATTGCTCACATTGCTTATTTTCATGAAGACAACACAAGCGGCTATTCACGGCTCAATTAAAGGTTCAATCCCCGCCATCGTTACCCCCATGCAAGCGGATGGCTCGCTGGATGTGACAGCTCTGAAACGCTTGCTCGACTGGCATATCGCCGAGGGCTCTGACGGTATCGTGGTGGTGGGCACGACGGGCGAGTCGCCCACGGTGGATTTTGCCGAACATTGCCTATTGATTGAAACCACGGTGCAGCATGTGGCTGGACGCATTCCGGTGATTGCGGGAACCGGCGCGAATGCCACCCGCGAAGCGATTGAGCTGGCGCAGTTTGCGCAGCAGGCGGGTGTGGATGCGCATCTGTCTGTAGTGCCTTATTACAACAAGCCAACGCAAGAAGGGCTGTTTCAGCACTTCAAGGCAATTGCCGAGGCTGTGGCGTTGCCCATGATTGTGTATAACGTGCCTGGCCGCACGGTGGCCGATTTGTCGAATGACACAGCACTGCGTTTGGCAGAAGTGCCGGGAATTATCGGTATCAAAGATGCGACGGGAGACATCGAGCGCGGGTCGGATTTGTTGCGTCGTGTGCCCCAGGGATTTGCTGTTTATAGTGGGGATGATGCGACTTCTCTGGCGTTGATGTTGTTGGGAGCGGCGGGTACCATTTCAGTCACCGCTAACGTTGCTCCACGGTTAATGCACGCCATGTGCCAGGCAGCGCAGGCAGGTGATTTGCCTGCAGCGCGGGCGTTAAATTTTCAGTTGCTGGATTTGCACCGTGATCTGTTTATTGAACCCAGCCCAGCACCGACCAAATGGGCGCTACAGCAAATGGGCTTGATTGATGGCGCTTTGCGGTTGCCGCTTTTGCCGCTCACTACGGCCTCTTATGATCGTGTGCACGCTGCTTTGCGTGCTGCGGATATTGTTATTTAAACGGGATTGACTACTTTTACTTATGAAAATTAATTATTTGCCACTCGTGTTGCTTCTAGTGGGCGTGATTGCTGGCTGTAGCGGCCCGCTGATCGAAACCAAGAAGATTGAATACAAATCCGCGGGCAAGGCGAAATTACCATCGCTGGAGATTCCTCCTGATTTGACTCAGCCTAGCCGCGATGAGCGTTATGTAGTGCCTGATGTGGCAGGCAGCAAAGGTCCTGCAACCTATTCAGCCTATGCCAACGAACGTGGCGAGGTACGTGCCGAACCTTCTACCGACGTGCTGCCGCAGATAGAAAAGATGCGGATCGAGCGAGCAGGCACTCAACGCTGGCTGGTCGTATCCGGCAGCCCGGAAAAGCTCTGGCCTGTGGTGAAGGAGTTCTGGCAGGAGATAGGTCTGCTCGTCAATGTTGAATTGCCAGAGGCTGGCATTATGGAGACCGATTGGGCCGAGAATCGCGCTAAATTGCCACAGGATTTTATTCGTAGCACGCTGGGCAAAGTGTTTGATGATGTTTATTCAACCGCCGAACGAGACAAGTATCGCACTCGGTTGGAAAAGGGTGCCGAGCCAGATACCACCGAGATTTATATCAGTCATCGCGGGATGATTGAGCTTTATATTTCTGAGGGGAAGACGGAAACCCGCTGGCAGCCACGTCCGGCTGACCCTGAGCTGGAAGCAGAAATGTTGCGCCGTTTGATGGTGCGGCTAGGTGCACAAGAAGCGCGTGCCAAGACGCTAATTGCTGTTGATCAAGCACCTGAGCGGGCCAAGCTTTCGCGTGCCGCAGATGGAAGTGGTGCGCTTGTTCTGGAAGAACCATTTGATCGCGCATGGCGACGGGTGGGGTTGGCGCTGGACCGCATCGGATTCACAGTAGAAGATCGTGATCGCTCACAAGGACTTTATTATGTTCGTTATGTTGATCCGGAAGCGGATAACAAGAAAAAAGATGAACCTGGCTTTTTATCCAAAATGATGTTCTGGAAAGGTCATGAAGCAGATAAGGACAAGCCGGTTCAGGCCGCGCAATATCGTATTCAAGTTAAAAAAGAAGGCGATACCAACATTGTTCAGCTGCTGACTCGTGAAGGTGGCGTAGATAGCTCGGCTACTTCAAAACGGATTATTGGCTTGTTGCATGAGCAGCTGAAGTAACGAGTGGCGATAGCGCATCTTCGCAACCCTACGTAGTTCCACTAGATTCACGTAACTTTAAATAACCCCTTGTGCTTTGATCGCCAAGGGGTTATTTCTTATATGGAATTTCCGCCTAGTTTGTCGCGAGGCAATAAAAAAGCCAGCCCGAAGGCTGGCTTTTTTATTGCAGAAGAAAATTACTTCTTCGCTGCATCGGCAGCAGCAGCAGGGGCAGCAGCTTCAGCAGCAGCAGGAGCGGCGGCGGCGGCGGCGGCAGGAGCAGCAGCCTCAGCAGCAGCAGGAGCGGCGGCAGCGGCAGCAGCAGGAGCGGCGGCAGCGGCAGCAGCTTCGGCAGCAGGAGCGGGAGCAGCTTCTTCTTTTTTAGCGCAACCAGAGATGGCGAGAGCTAACAGAGCAGCGATCAATAGGGATTGTTTCATGTGTTTATTTCCTTAACGTTAGGGATTATTAGGCCAATTGGTTTCGATCAAGACGAATAACTACATAATTCAACTCAATCGGATGCGGATTCTAGCATGATGTTTTTTATTTGTGACAAGGGTTTTATCCTTAGCTTTCAACTACAAACCCGTGGTATTTAGTTTTAGGCAGGGACGGGATAGCGCCCAGAGTTCTTCAAACCGCTGTTGCCACGGTTGAATGGCGGTTGGGTCGGCCTGTATCAAAGCGCATCGTGCGTGGTCAATATGAAAGCGACGCAGACCATGGCAGGCGTCAGCCAAAATATGCGTGTCGGCAAGCTGGCGCAGATTGTCTGGGCTTTGGCGCACATCAACTGTATGTGCATAGAGGGTAAAGAGGGTTATGAGCCGTGGCAGATGGCTATCCAGTAAATGGGTTTGGTGGATGACGATGCGTAATTTCCTGGTGTGATCTCCTGAAGGCTGAGCGTGTAAAAATCTGGTTAGCTTGGCTAGGCGCTGGGGTTCTTGCAAGCGGAGTGCGGCCAAGTCGCGATCGAAGATGGCCAGGTGGCTCACGGCACTGTCGAGTACAGCGTCTACTGCAGCGCGGTATTCGCTTTCACCGGTTAGCAATGTGTAGTGGCTGGAGGCAGTCATTACTGCACAGGCCAGAGAAATCCGTCGCAATAGGCTTCGTACAGCAGGCCAATGGTGTCATCAATCACTTGTGGGGCAAGGGTTACATCGCGGGGCTCCGTTATTTTCAGGGCACGGTGGTTGGCCAGGTCACGTATGAGGGGCTTCACGTGAGCAGGCATTTTCCAGTCTTCCCCATTGAGATAAAACTGGTTTCCCGAAAACAGCAATTGACTGGCCGGTGCGAGGGTCACGCCCTTGCGCTTTGTTGCAGCGGCGAATCGTGCGAGGGTGATCGGTTGTGATGGCGGGTCAAAAAATATACTGGCTTTGGGTTCAGTGAGTGACGCACCTAAAAAGTTGCGTACTGTGGTGCGGTTCCAGCGAATCGTTGACAGCATCGTTTCAACTTGATCTATCATGGCCGCGCCAATTTCAGCGGCATGCCGGGGCTTTTTCAAGTCAGGATCGCTGTAACGGCCCGGCAAGCTCAGCCGCTCTTGCAAGTAGGAGAGAAACTGCTCGCCTAATTCCTGTGCCGTGGGGGTACGAAAACCAACGGAAAAAGTCATGCATTCGCCGACGGCGACGCCATCGTGCGCCCACTGCGGGGGCAGGTAGAGCATATCGCCTGGATTCAGCAGCCATTCTTGCGCAGGACGAAAATCCTTGATGATGCGAATGGGCAAGTCGTCGATCAGAGTTTTATCTTTTTGCTTGCCGATATGCCAGCGCCGACTTCCCATGCCTTGAATCAGGAAAACATCATAGTTGTCAAAGTGCGGGCCGACACCGCCGGTATCGGTGGCGTAGCTCACCATCAAGTCATCCAGCCGCGCATAGGGGATGAAATCAAAGCGCCGCAATAGCGCGTCACCCGCCGCATGGGCAAGGTTGACGCTTTGTACGAGCACGGTCCAGGGCAGCGCAGCACGCTTGAATTGGCGCAATGAAAACGGCCCGTGGTGCATTTGCCAGCCATCAGCGCGCGTAATCAGGCGCGATTCAATATTCTCATCTGTCGCCAGACGAAAGAGGTCATCACGGCTCATGAGTTGGTTGATTTCCGGTACGGCACCGCGCACCAGCAAGGGCTTTTTTTGCCAGTATTCGGCAAGAAAACGTTCCGGCGTGAGGCCGCCGAGCAGAGTAGATAATTCAGGCATCATGGGCCGATTATAATCATCCGTTTTTCCAGATCGCATTATGACCATCGTCACGATTGAATCGCTCGACAATGAAGGACGAGGCATTGCCCATGTGGACGGCAAAGTCATTTTCATCGAAGGGGCACTGCCAGGGGAGCACGTCGAGTTTTCAAGTTATCGCCGCAAGCCGAGTTATGAGCAAGCGACGGTCACGAAAGTGCTGCGTGCATCGAGTCAACGGGTGACGCCGGTTTGTCCGCACTTTGGGGTTTGTGGCGGGTGCTCTTTGCAGCACTTGAACATTGCCGCCCAAACTGCTGCCAAGCAGCGCGTGGTAGAAGATGCGCTCTGGCATATCGGGCGGCTTAAGCCCGAGCAGATTTATCCACCCATTGCCGGGAGTGCCTGGGGTTATCGCCATCGTGCAAGATTTTCCGCGCGGTGGGTAGCGAAGAAAGGGGGCGCGCTGATTGGTTTCCGTGAAAAGCACAGCAGCTTTGTTGCCGTTATGGATTCCTGCGAGGTATTGCCGTCTGTAGTGTCGGCATTAATCCCCGAGTTAAAGCAGCTGATCGCATGGATGTCTGAACCGGAACACTTTCCGCAGATCGAGGTGGCCGTTGGTGAGGTGCAAACGGTGTTGTTGCTGCGCCATCTTTCGCCATTGAGTCGCGAGGATGAAGGTCATTTGCGGCGCTTTGCCGATGCGCATGGCGTGGTCTGGTATTTGCAATCCAAGGGGCCGGATACTGTCCGGTTGTTTTACCCTGAGAACTCGCCTCTTTTGACTTACACCTTGCCTGATTATGACCTGACGTTCCGTTTCTGGCCGACAGAATTTACGCAGGTCAATGAGGGCGTTAACCGTATGCTGGTGCGGCGTGCCATGGCGTTGCTGGCACCGCAAAAAGGCGAGCGCATTGTGGATTTTTTTTGTGGACTAGGAAACTTCACATTACCGATTGCTCGTTTGGGCGCAATCGTCTTGGGGATTGAAGGCAGCGCGGCACTGGTGCAGCGTGCAGAAGAAAATGCTGTGTTAAATGGCTTGTCTGATCAATGCACTTTTGCGGTGGCCAACTTGTTTGAAGTGACTGAAGCCGGTTTTACCGCGCTGGGCCAGGTGGATAAGCTTTTGATTGATCCGCCACGAGAAGGCGCAATTGCCCTGGTTAATGCGCTGCCGACAGAAGGTGGGCCACGGCGAATTGTGTATGTTTCATGCAGTCCGGCAACCTTGGCAAGAGATGCTGCCGTGCTGGTGCATGAAAAAGGCTATACGCTGAATGGAGCGGGCATTGCCAGTATGTTTCCGCATACATCTCATGTTGAATCGATTGTGGTATTTGAGAAGTAGCTGCAAAAAAAAGCGACCCAGCAAGGGTCGCTTTTTTAACGATTTTTGAATATTGCGCCGTATCACCAGCGCCGACTTTTTAGTCGCGCTGGCCACTGAGCGCCATGAGTAAATTCAGCAGGCTGACGAAAATATTGTAAATGCTGAGATAAACGGACAGGGTTGCGCTGATGTAGTTGGTCTCGCCGCCATGCACGATGCGGTTGATGTCATACAGGATGTAGCCCGAAAAAATTACGATGGCGATGGCCGATATGGCAAGTGCCAGGGCAGGAATCTGAAAAAAGATATTGGCAACTATCGCGACTAGCAACAGGATCACACCGGCAAACAGAAACTTGCCGATATTGGAAAAATCCCGTTTTGTTGTCGAGGCGACAGCAGCCAGCGAAAAGAAAATCGCCCCGGTACCACCGGCCGCCATGGTGATCAAAGTTCCGCCGTTAGAGAAGCCGATCGCTACTTGCAGGATGCGCGAGAGCATCAGCCCCATGAAGAAGGTAAAGCCAAGCAGCAGGAACACGCCGATGCTGCTGTTTTTATTGCGTTCGATACCCCACATGAAGCCAAAAGCAATACCCATGAACAGGATAAAGCTGATGAACGGGCTGCCCGCAAAAAAAGCGAATTTCATCTGTGTGCCGATAAATGCGCCGAGCACGGTGGGCACCATGGATAGTGCCAGCAGGCCATAGGTGTTGCGGAGTACGCGGTGCTGGCTTTCAACAAGCGTTTGGGCTGAGTTTGGCGAGTAGGTTTTTATGGTTTCCATCGTAAGTTCCTTTTCAAGTGGTAATACCGTGTATTTGATATATAAATACGAGAATGGTTCATTTGGTTTTTGTAAATGATAAAGTAAAACCCCTGAGCAAATACATAACGCCAGCTAAGTAAATAACTAAATAAAGGTAGGTTCTTCTTTCGCCTGAATTGCATCATACTTTTTCAGGTATTTTTTTGCTTCGGTTTCTTTCGATTTCAGTAACGTTATCCATGATTTCTTCATCTCTAATCCCCGTGGCCGGTGGCTATATTGACGGCCATTGGTGTGTGGCCGATGGTGGGCAAACTTTTCCAGTGATCAATCCCGCGACGGGTGATGTGCTCGCTCAAGTGGCGCGTATGGGCGGTGACGAGACGCTACGTGCGATTAGTGCTGCCAGCCGTGCTATGGCGAATACCCCGACCATTGCGCAGCGTCGTGAATGGCTCGAAAACATTGCGGCGGCGCTTATAAAAAACCGCGATGAAATTGGTCGTATTCTTTGCCTCGAACACGGTAAACCCTGGCGAGAAGGCAAGGCGGAAGTTGAGTATGCCGCTGGGTTTTTCACTTATTGCGCAGCGAACATTGAGCATCTTGAATCAAGAGTTCTGGCGGAGCGTCCGCGCGGTTGCGAGTGGCGGGTGCTGTATCGTCCAGCGGGCGTGGTGGGCCTTATCGTGCCGTGGAACTTTCCTATCGGCATGATCGCCAAGAAACTTTCGGCTGCCTTGGCGGCGGGATGCGCCAGCATTATCAAGCCAGCATCTAAAACGCCGCTGACAATGATTGCCTTGTTTGCGTTGCTCGAGCGAGAAGTGCAGCTGCCTGCCGGTTGGGCCAATCTCGTGCCGGGTTCGGCAAGCGCTATTGCTGATGCTTTGCTGACGCATCCTGAAGTTGCCGTGATTAGTTTTACGGGTTCGACTGAAGTGGGCAAGGAGCTCATCATCAAGAGCGCAGCGCAAGTGAAACGCGTTGCGCTCGAATTGGGCGGCAACGCGCCATATATTGTGTTTGCCGATGCGGATATGGATAAGGCGGTTGATCAGCTGATGGCCAATAAATTCCGTGGCAGCGGGCAGACTTGTGTTTGCGCTAATCGGATACTTGTTGAACGTTCAATTGTCGCTGAATTTTCCACGCGACTGGCAAGCCGGGTCAATGCCTTGCGCCTGGGGAATGGCCTGGATGATGCAACGGACATTGGACCGTTGGTGGATCGCGCCGGGTATGAAAAAGTACGTCATCATCTGACCGATGCCATGGCAAAAGGCGCGCATTTGGTGACAGGTGCGCTGGCAGATACTTTGCCACCGCTAGAGAAGGAATGGGGTGGTTTTTTCCCGCCAACGGTTATTTCAGGCGTTAATCGCACAATGGCTTGCTGGAATGAGGAAACCTTTGGGCCTTTGGTGCCTATTGCAGAATTTGATGATGAAAATGATGTATTGCTGAAGGCGAACGATACCGAATATGGTTTGGCTTCTTATGTTTTTACTCAAGATGCCGCACGCGCCCAACGTTTTGTCGATGCCTTGCACTTTCAGCATGTCGCCTGGAATACCGGCACTGGCCCCGCACCTGAGGCACCGTTTGGTGGCATGAGGCAATCGGGCTATGGTCGCGAAGGAGGGATTGAGGGTTTGTTCGAGTTTATTGATGTAAAAACATCGCCAATGGGTATTTGAGTTTGGTAATAAGCCATGTTGCTGGTGGTGCAGGTTAGTGGGTGAAGGTTGCCATTTTCGTAGTTCAT
>JAYTIQ010000227.1:0-4470 GCA_043731705.1 Rugosibacter sp. | reverse complement strand
AACAATAACGAGCCTGCGGTGAGCAACAAGGCGAAACCCAGCGCAGCAGAAATCAGCCGTGCCGTGCCGTGGTTATCCACCCCCAGCTGCGCGATGATGTACAGCGAAACCGCCGCTGCAGGCACGCTGCCCAACGCCATGCGGCCGGTAATGCGCCAGTCAATATTATGGTGTTTATGGTGCACCCAGCTGCCACCGCTTTTGGTGATCGCCGCATACAGCAAGTCCGTGCCCACGGCGGTGGCGGGCTTGAAGCCAAACAGCAGCACCAGAATCGGCGTCATGAGCGAACCGCCGCCCACGCCGGTGAGGCCAACCAATAAGCCGACGATCAAGCCGGAAAAAGAGAGTGCAGGGGTAAAGGTAAATTCCATAGTGCGGGCGATATTAGTCGCGGTGGATAGGTTTGGAAAATACTTATGAAGTATTTGGTTAGATCAAAAAATTCTATAATGCAAACATGAAACTGCAACAGCTCCGATACCTGGTGGAAATTGAACGGCAGAACTTGAATGTCTCCGCCGCAGCGGAGGCGTTGTTCACCTCCCAACCCGGCGTATCCAAGCAAATCCGCTTGCTGGAGGAAGAACTCGGCGTGACGATTTTCGAGCGCAGTGGTAAGCGCCTGACGCACATCACCGCACCGGGGCGGCTGGTGCTGGATATAGCGAACCGCATTCTGCGGGAGACGCAAAACCTCGCCCGCGTAGGACAGGATTTCACGGCGGAAAACAACGGCATATTCTCGATTGCTACAACCCACACGCAAGCCCGCTACACCTTGCCGCCCGTGATTCAACAGTTCATGCAGCGGCATCCGTCCATTCGGCTGTACCTGCAACAAGGCAGCCCGGCACAAATTTCACAGTGGCTGATCGAGGGCAAAGCCGATGTGGGCATCGCCACCGAAGCGCTGGACCAGCACAGCGAGTTGCTCACCCTGCCGTGTTATCAATGGTCGCATCTGGTGGTTGCCCCCAAGGGGCATCCGCTGGTTGCGCAAAGCCAGCACGGCGCGCCCACGTTGGCAACGCTCGCCAGTTACCCGCTCATTACTTACGACGCCACTTTTACCGGCCGCTCGCATATTGATCGCGCGTTTGATAAACAGAGCCTCGCACCCAACATCATTCTCACCGCGATTGATTCGGACGTGATCAAAACCTACGTGAGCCTGGGGCTGGGCGTGGGCATCATCGCCGAGATGGCGTTCGACCCGTTGCGGGATGAGAGCCTGGCCGCCATTCCCGCCGCACACCTGTTTGAAGCCAACACCACGCGCCTGGGCTTTCGGCGCGATGTGTGGCTGCGCGGCTTTGAATACGACTTCATCGAACTGCTCGCCCCGCAACTCACGCAGCGCGTTGTCGCCGCCGCATTAAAAGGCGGCGGGCTGGATGCGGGCTTGTGATCTTGCTGCGATGTTATTTTGAATAAGCAGCCCGTAGGCCATTCATTGGAGCGCGACCAAAAACATGCTCCGCAGCAGGGCGTGGAAAATAACGCCGTATCACCAACGCCGACTTTTGCACCGACTTTTTCGCCCCCTGTTGAAATAGACGACCAAACCACGGCCGACGCTGCGTTTCGCATGGCGCGCGACGGCAAAGCGCTACTCTGGCGCGGCGACTTTCACAACGCGCGCCAACTCTTGCAAGCCATGGCGCGGCGGGTGAATCGGCAGCGTCCTGCGAAATTACCGCAGCCAACCAGCATTCGTGAAGCCTTTAACCAATACCGCGCAACGCAAGGGCAGCGCGCCGCGATCCTCAACCGGCTGCTGATCCCGTTTGAAGCCGATTACCACATCCCCCTGCGCCGCGCGCCGGACGTGCGCCAAGCCTGCAGCGAAGCCTATGGCGAATTGAACGCGCCCGAATCAAGCCCGCCATTCGTCGCCCCGCTGCGCGAACTGCAAGGCGTCATCGGCGCGCATGAATGGCGCAAAAAAGGCGTGCCGGTCGCCGCGCTCAATGCCCGCATTCACCCGCATTACGGCGTCTTCGCCCCCGTGCGTGGCGAATATGTCGGGCTGGTGAATGACGCCCCCCTGCCCGCAGCGCTAAACGACCTATCGCTCGCCTTTGACATCGGCACCGGCACCGGTGTGCTCGCCGCCGTGCTCGCCCGACGCGGCATTGCCCGTGTGATCGCCACCGACCAAAACCCGCGCGCCTTGGCCTGCGCGGTGGATAACCTCACCCGGCTGAGGCTGGCCGAGCAAGTCACCGTAATGCCCGCCGACCTCTTCCCCGCCGGGCGCGCACCGCTCATCGTGTGCAACCCGCCGTGGGTTCCCGCACAACCCAATTCACCGCTGGACGCAGCCATCTATGACCCCGACAGCCGCATGCTGCGCGGCTTTCTGGCCGGCCTCGCCGCCCATTTAACGCCCGGCGGCGAAGGCTGGCTGGTGCTCTCCGACATCGCCGAACACCTGGGCCTGCGCACGCGCGATGAACTGCTGGCGATGATCGCCAGCGCAGGATTAACCATCGCCGGACGAATGGACGTGCGGCCGACGCATCGCCGCGTCAGCGATATGAGCGACCCGTTGCACGCCGCGCGCGCGGCGGAAGTGACCTCGCTCTGGCGGCTAGTGGCGATCTGATTCTCTTAAGCAAGGCACAGCGAAGCAGGTTTTTGGATTAACGCCGTATCACCAGCGCCGACTTTTCGCAGCAGCCATTATTCGATACGGGTATCTGCGCACATGACAAGCTTAATTGTCAGTGCATGGTTAGCCTTGTCAAAATGACGAATAAATCGTTTAATCCAGTCGGTATAGGATTGTTTGGTACGCAGGCTGTAATGTTTGAGGCGTATCTTGCCACGCATCTGATCCAGCAATCTTGGTGCAGCCCCGTTGTGAATAATGGGGTCGATATGGTTATCGCAGTTATCGAAAAGTATCGTGTCTGACCCTGTTTTACTCTTCATTACTACCGGCGTAGATCTATATGCGCGAGGAAAATAGGGGGTAGTCTGAGGTAGACCGGCTTTCGTAACAAAAGCAAAGACAGAAAATATTCATCACATCTCATCTAGTATGCAAGTAAATTGGAGGTAACAGCAGTGGATCTCGAAGAGTTTGTGGCTCAGTCGTTGACACAAATTGTCGCCGGAGTAAAGCGCGCGCAGCACGATGTTGAGTCGAGCGGCGCTGCGGTCAATCCGTCACTAAATACAACCCATTCCGAGATGGGGAAGCAGGGCTTTTTGTGGTCTCGGGCAGGCGGACCTGTTCAAATCGTCCAGTTCGATGTGGCTCTTACCGTGGTCGAGGGAACCGGAACCAAGGGCGGAATTGGCGTGTTCGCCGGTGCTGTTAATCTCGGCAGCACTGGCCAGTCATCTAACGAGAACCGATCCGTAAGCCACCTCAAGTTCGCGGTGCCACTCGCCCTCCCGCATCCCACTAAGCCAAATGCGGCCTAAACCATCAAGAAAAGATTCCAGGCGCGTATTATTTTGTGCAATTTCCTGAAAAGTCGGCGCTGCTGAGACGGCGACAAGCCTGACTAAATTCCTTCATGTTGCTACATTGTCCGCGTCAGCGCCACCAGTTGATCAAGCGCTTTGCCCCAGCCGTCGGTAAAGCCCATCGCGGCGTGCAGAAATAGGGGTCTAGAAATGGGAATAGGAAAGGGAATAGGGTCAGACACGATACTCCATCCGTTGCACGCCGCGCGCGTGGCGGAAGTGACCTCGCTGTGGCAGCTGGTGGTGGCGTGATTTCCTTAAGCAAGGCACAGCGAAGCAGGTTTTTGGATTAACGCCGTATTACCATCGCCGACTTTTAAAAAATAGGTAAAAAATAGGGGACAGACCCCGGTTTGCCGGTTAAAAACCGTTAGGGCTTCCATATCACTGTATGGCTTTTTATATTGCTAAGCGCTAGTCTTCGCCTATGGCAAATACCCGCTTTGATTGGGTTACTGACAAGGACACCGAAAACCAGCAGAAGCACGGCATTTCGTTTTCCCGTGCCCAGTATGCATTCGCCGATCCACAGCGCGTGATTGCCAAGGACATCACCCTATAGCCAAACCGAAGAGCGGTTCTATTGTTTCGGAGAGGTTGATGGTGGCGTACTCACGGTGCGATTCACCTATCGCGCCTCCGTTATTCGAATAATCGGCGCCGGTTATTGGCGCAAAGGAAAGGCAATTTATGAGCGCGAAAATCAAATACACGGATGAACCGCTAGGCAAGACTCAGGTAATTACCGACTTTCTTCCCTCTCCGAGCGAGTTGGCTTTTCGTGAGGAAGGTGTAAAGGTCACGCTGGCTCTGAGCAAAAAAAGCATCGAGTTTTTCAAGTCCGAGGCCACAAAGCATCACACCCAGTACCAGCGCATGATTCGTCGGCTTCTCGACGCTTACGTTGATACTCAATCCCTAACGATTAAGGTTAGATCGTGATCGCGAAGCGAGCCACGATCTGAACCGTTTGTTGGACGAGCCCGG
>JAYTIQ010000226.1:0-27395 GCA_043731705.1 Rugosibacter sp. | reverse complement strand
TGCTAATAGAAGAGGCGCTGAAGGCTAAGGATATTGCTTATGTCAAACTTACCGGCCAGACGACCGACCGCGAAACACCTATACGTCATTTCCAAGAAGGTCGCGTCCCGTTGTTTCTCATCAGCCTCAAGGCGGGTGGCACAGGTTTGAATCTCACAGCAGCTGATACGGTGATTCATTATGACCCCTGGTGGAATCCGGCGGTAGAAGAGCAGGCAACTGCGCGTGCTCACCGCATCGGTCAGGATAAGTCAGTGTTTGTTTACAAACTATTGACGCAGGGAACGGTGGAAGAAAAAATACTTGCACTGCAAAATCGTAAGCGCGGCATGGCGGATCAGTTAATGCGTACAAACACCGCCGTTGAAGGTGATGAAGAAGGCGGCGGGCACCTGATTACGGCGGATGATCTGGATGTGCTGTTCCAACCGCTGGCATAGGTGTGGATTCACAGCGCAGTATTTGAAAGTGCATGAAAAGTCTCGTGAAAAGGCGTGATGAATACGAAGAAAACTTGATTCTTTTACTGTCATCTCGCATAATAGCGGCCTTGCTCTGCGGCTTTTTTTAACGGGCAAATGTAACTGTGGTGGCTGTAGCTCAGTTGGTAGAGTCCCGGATTGTGATTCCGGTTGTCGTGGGTTCGAGTCCCATCAGCCACCCCAACCCTTCTAGGGGTTCGTGAGAGTGCTCAGTAACTACCTTTCGTTTTGCATCTAATTCTGTGCCCATACAGAATTCTCTATCATCGACGCACTACTCATTGCACGTTAATTGATCCGCTATTATCTGCGCTTGTCCATTGGATGATTCAATTCAGTCTTGGGGAGCGTCTTATCGAATCTATTGATGTTTTCTGCTATCACTGCGGATTGCCTGTTCCTCCAGAAACAAAAATTTTCATTACCATTGATGCCGTACCGCGCGTGCTGTGCTGTACTGGGTGCCAGGCTGTGGCGCAGGCGATTGTCAGTAATCACCTCACCGAATATTACCGTCACCGTGATGCGTTGCCGGAAAGTCCTCGCGAAGCGCTGCCCGTCGCTTTAGATGCACTGGGTTTATTTGATCATCCCAAGGTGCAGAAAAGTTTTGTTCAGGTATCTGGAGAGCATGAGCGAGAGGCGGCACTGATACTGGAAGGTATCACCTGTGCCGCCTGCGTCTGGCTTAACGAGGCGCATTTGCGTCGCCAGCCAGGCGTGACTTCGGTTGATATCAATTACGCCACACGTCGTGCCCGGGTGCGTTGGGATACGCGGGTAACGAAGCTCTCCAAATTGCTCGAAGCCGTTGCGGCTATTGGTTATCGGGCCCATCCTTACGATGTAGCGCGTTCAGAAAGTCTGGCACAGAAAGAGCGCAAGACGGCACTCTGGCGGCTGTTCGTCGCCGGCTTTGGCATGATGCAGGTGATGATGTATGCCATCCCGGTCTATCTTGCGCAAACAGCGACTGGCAGCGACATGACGCCAGACATTGAGCAATTGATGCGCTGGGCCAGTCTCATTCTGACCTTGCCGGTGATACTTTATTCTGCGGCACCCTTTTTTGCCAACGCCTGGCGCGATGTGACATTGCGCCGACTCGGCATGGACGTACCCGTGGCACTTGGGGTGGGAAGTGCGTTTGCCGCGAGCTTGTGGGCAACGTTGTCGGGTAGTGGCGAAGTGTATTTTGATTCGGTCACAATGTTTGTTTTCTTTTTGCTGTCCGGCCGGTATCTTGAAATGATGGCTCGACAAAAAGCGGTGCGTAGTGTCGAGACACTGGCGCGCGCCATGCCGACACTGGCAACACGGTTTGTGCGCTGGCCAGAGGTAGCTTGCGAGCGAGTGGCGACAGCCGAACTCCGTGTGGGTGATGTGATACAGATAGCTCCCGGTGAAAGCATTCCAGCCGATGGTGAGGTGATCGCGGGGGTCAGTGCTGCCGACGAGTCATTACTCACAGGAGAAAGCCGACCGTTACCTAAAGTGGCGGGAAATGAACTGATCGGTGGCAGTGTCAATGTGACCAGCCCGCTGGCGATGCGCGTACTGCGCCTGGGCGAAGACACGCGGCTGGCCGCGATTACACGCTTGATGGAACGGGCCGCCGCAGAAAAACCGCACGTGGTGCACATGGCGGATCGTATCGCTGCACGTTTCGTGGTGGCGGTATTGTTACTGGCAGCGGCGACGGCGTTGATCTGGTGGCAGCTTGATCCGGCCCAGGCGTTATGGGTGTTCGTTTCTGTGCTGGTGGTGAGCTGCCCTTGTGCGCTATCGTTAGCTACGCCAGTGGCTTTAACGGTAGCCACCGGCGCTTTGGCTGCACGTGGCGTGCTGGTAACCCGCGGGCATGCCATTGAAACGCTGGCGCAAGCGAATCATTTCATATTCGACAAAACCGGTACGCTGACGCTGGGCCAGCTGACACTGGTCGAAACGATCACGTGCCGTGGCACGCCAGAAGCTGCGCTTGCCCTGGCAGCAGGGCTGGAGCAGGGTTCGGAGCATCCTATCGGCCGTGCTTTGCAGCAGTGTGCAGACACTATTGCGCCTGTGGTCAATGTGAGCGCAGTGACTGGCGCTGGCGTGCTTGGCTTTATCGATGGCATCGAATGGCGGCTGGGGCGGCCGGATTTTGTGGCAGGTCTGCATCAAAAAATATTGCCATTAGAGATCGAAGCAAAAGTTGGCTCTGGTGATACGGTGATTGCACTGGGTTCTGCCGATGGATGGCAGGCTTTTTTTCGCTTAGGCGATGAGGTGCGCCCCGAAGCCGCTGCGGCGATGATGGCTTTGCGGCAAGCGGGTGTCACACTTTCAATCTTTAGTGGCGATGCCTCTGCTGCCGTGCAGCGAGTGGGTCAAGCTTTGAGTATTACCGATGCGCGTGGCGGGATGACACCTGAAGACAAGCACGCAGCAATGACTGCCTTGCAGGCAACAGGGGCCGTTGTCGCCATGGTGGGTGATGGCGTCAATGACGCACCGGTGCTGGCCAAAGCGCAGGTATCCATTGCCATGGGCAGTGGTGCTGATCTGGCGCGAGCGCAGGCAGATATCGTGCTGCTGGGCAATCATTTGGCAGCGCTGGCCCCTGGGGTGGCATTGGCACGACGAACTGTACGCATCGTAAGACAAAACCTGATCTGGGCCTTTACCTACAATCTGGTCGCTATTCCGCTCGCCATGATCGGCTGGGTAACGCCCTGGATGGCAGGGATTGGCATGTCGGCCAGCTCCTTGCTGGTGGTGCTCAATGCCTTGCGCTTGCAACACAGGAGATAAATGTGGACATCCTTTACCTGCTGATTCCTCTTTCTTTATTACTGGTGTTCGTTATTGCTGCCATTTTCTGGTGGTCGTTGAAAAGCGGTCAGTTTGATGATCTCGAAGGCCCGGGTTATCGGCTGCTGATGGACGATGATGACACCTCAGCAGGTAATCAATACCCAAAGCAGGATTCAAACAATTCAGAAGAGGCTTGAGAGATATCAAGTGATTAAAAGTCATGAAGTTGTTATTCGTATACCTACTCTGATGGTTTATGGCTCGTTAAATTTTTAGTGCAATGCAGCATTATTTGATCTAAATCAATAAGTCGTTGGTCTGCCATCACGTAAGCTAAAGCCACTTGATTTTTTTAGATTAGTTACTTGGTTGAGTAAAGCGGTTGGTTCTGTTTTTTATTTTTTGGGGTAAATATATGATGCAATCGTCGGCAACTTATCACTACAAGGTTGTGCGCCAATTTACTGTGATGACGGTTATCTGGGGTATTGTCGGCATGCTGGTTGGGGTGATTATTGCCGCCCAGCTGGTCTGGCCTGAACTCAATGTCAACGAGTATCTGAGCTACGGTCGGCTAAGACCGCTACATACTAATGCCGTTATTTTTGCGTTTGGTGGTTGCGCATTGTTTGCCACGTCTTATTTCGTTGTGCAGCGTACCAGCCATGCGCCGTTATTCGCGCCGAAGCTGGCGGCTTTTACTTTCTGGGGCTGGCAATTGGTCATCGTGCTTGCCGCTATCACTCTGCCGATGGGCATGACCCAGGCAAAAGAGTATGCCGAGCTGGAATGGCCGATCGACATTCTGATTACGCTGGTGTGGGTTTCTTATGCCGTGGTTTTTTTCGGCACTATCGCTAAGCGTACTGTCTCTCATATCTACGTTGCTAACTGGTTTTACGGCAGCTTTATTTTGGCTGTAGCACTTTTGCATCTGGTCAATAGTGCGGCAATTCCAGTCAGCCTGTTCCCGATGAAGTCTTACTCTGCTTACGCGGGCGTGCAAGACGCGATGGTGCAATGGTGGTATGGGCACAATGCCGTGGGATTTTTCCTCACTGCAGGCTTTCTTGGCATGATGTATTACTTTGTGCCCAAGCAAGCGGACCGGCCGATATATTCCTATCGCCTCTCGGTGGTGCACTTCTGGGCGCTGATCTTCACTTATATGTGGGCGGGGCCACACCACCTGCATTACACCGCGTTGCCTGACTGGACGCAAAGCATCGGCATGGTGTTTTCGCTGATCCTGCTGGCACCTTCATGGGGTGGCATGATCAACGGCATCATGACCTTGTCGGGCGCGTGGCATAAATTGCGTGATGATCCGATTCTGAAATTCTTGATTACGTCGCTTTCTTTTTATGGCATGTCGACCTTCGAAGGCCCGATGATGTCAATCAAGACAGTCAATGCCCTTTCGCACTATACCGATTGGACCATTGGTCATGTGCATTCCGGTGCGTTAGGCTGGGTGGCCATGATTTCGATTGGATCGATTTACTACCTGCTACCGCGCCTGTATGGCAAAACACAGATGCACAGTATGAAAGCTGTCGAAACCCACTTCTGGATCGCTACCATCGGCATTGTGCTTTACATCGCTTCGATGTGGATTGCAGGTGTCATGCAAGGTTTGATGTGGCGTGCGACTAACCCTGATGGCACGTTGACCTACTCGTTCGTTGAGTCGGTCAAGGCGACTTATCCCTTCTGGACCATTCGCTTGCTCGGAGGCGTGCTGTTCCTGACGGGGATGTTGATCATGGCGTGGAATATGTTCAAGACAATGGCGGGTGGGCAGGCGATCGATGCGCCAGTTCTTAAGGCAGCGATAGCCCATTAGGCAAACAAAGTCATACCGCAGAATAAAACTGGAGCTCGACCCTATGTTGACGCATGACAAGATTGAAAGAAATGTTGGTTTGTTGATTATGCTGACCATTCTCACCATCAGTGTGGGAGGGCTGTTGGAAATCGTGCCGTTATTTTTTCAGAAATCCACGACTTCGCCAGCCAATGAACTGGTCAAGCCCTACGATCCGCTACGACTTTCAGGGCGTGATATTTATATTCGCGAAGGCTGCTATAACTGCCATTCGCAGATGATCCGCCCGTTTCGCGCCGAGACCGAGCGCTATGGTCACTATTCGGTGGCAGGTGAATTTATCTACGACCATCCGTTTCAATGGGGTTCGAAGCGTACCGGTCCGGATCTGGCGCGCGTTGGAGGTCGATATTCCGATCTGTGGCACAGAACACACCTGCTTAATCCGCGGGATGTCGTTCCTGAATCGAACATGCCAGCTTATTTCTGGCTGGATCGGCCACTCAATACTACTGACATTGAGACCAAGATGAGGGCGCTACGTAAAGTGGGCGTGCCTTATACCGATGATGAAATTGCTGGTGCCGGGAAAGTAATTGAAGGAAAGTCCGAGCTCGATGCCTTGATTGCCTACTTGCAGGGTATGGGGACGGCAATTAAACAGGTTCGCTAAGCAGAGGCACAAAAATGGATATCAATGATCTGCGTTCTGTAATCACGGTACTGTTGTTTCTGGTCTTCATTGGTATTGTCTGGTGGGCCTATTCAGATCGTCGTAAAGAAACTTACGCCGAAGCAGCGAGGATACCCCTTGATGATGATAGCCCTTTGGTACCAGAAGCCATATCAGCCAAGCAAGGAAACGAAAAACAGGAAAAGAAAACATCATGAGTGATTTTGTTAGCGGCTTCTGGAATATCTATATTGCAGTTATCACCATCGTCAGCATTCTTGGCTGCGCTGTTTTGCTTTGGATACAAAGCTCAGCCAAACACGTTGAAGGAAAAACAACGGGGCATATCTGGGACGAAAATCTGGAGGAATTTAGCAACCCGCTCCCGAACTGGTGGCGTTGGTTATTTTATTTAACGGTGATATTCGCGCTGTTCTACCTGGCCATGTATCCCGGTTTAGGTAGCTTCAAAGGGCAGTACCAATGGACTTCCACTGGGCAATACGATAATGAAATGAAAAAAGCGGATGATCAATATGGGCCGATTTTCCGAAAGTATTTGAAACAGGATATTCGCGTGGTGGCAACTAATCCGGAAGCCAGGGAGATGGGACAGCGGCTGTTTTTAACTTACTGTGCGCAATGTCATGGGTCAGATGCGCAGGGTGCAAAGGGCTTTCCTAACCTTACGGACAAAGACTGGCTGTTTGGTGGTTCCCCAGAGCAGATTAAAGAAACAATCACGCAAGGAAGAACTGCACTGATGCCCGCCAAGGGAGTTAAACCTGATTTAAGTAGCGATGAAATCAAAGATATTGCGCACTACGTGCGATCTCTTTCTGGTCTTGCTGCAGACCCCATCCGAATTCATCGAGGCAAGCTATTGTTTAGCGTTGCTTGTGCCGCTTGTCATGGGGCAGATGGCATGGGTAATGTTGGATTGGCCCCTAACCTTGCGGATAAAGTATGGCTTTATGGCCGCTCAGAAACCACCATAATTGAAACCATCAGCAATGGGCGATCCAATCAAATGCCCGCTTTTGGAGATTTTCTTGGCGAAGCCAAGGTGCATTTGCTGACGGCATATGTTTATGGACTGGGAGGTGGTCAGGACGCCTCCGGAACGACACCAGCGGACAAGGTGCTGACAGGGGATGCTCCGGGTTCAATGCATTAAAAAATATGTAGCCTTTAAATTTTCCTGCATGAAAACAAATTTTTAACATTGGTTCCCTACTGATATTCACCATGGTCACCCCGTTGGCAGCTACATCCAAACCAGTAACCTTTGTTGAGCAAAGCTTGTACGAGGTGCATAAAAAAGTATATCCGCGCTCAGTTACGGGGGTTTATGCCACCTGGCGTTGGCTGATGGTATGGCTGACGCAAGCGCTGTTTTATGGTTTGTGTTGGCTCCCATGGAATGGCAGGCAAGCCGTTCTTTTTGATCTAACCGCGCGTAAGTTCTATATTTTTGGATTAGCCTTTTGGCCACAGGACATCATTTATCTAGCGGTTCTGCTTATTATTTCAGCCTACTCGCTTTTTCTATTTACTGCCGTCGGGGGGCGGTTATGGTGTGGTTATGCCTGTCCGCAGACGGTATATACCGAAGTATTTCTCTGGATTGAGCGCAAGATAGAAGGGGAACGTGCGGCGCGTATCAAACTTGATGCGAACGCAATGTCCATGAGAAAGCTGTTACTGCGTGCTGCAAAATATAGTGCCTGGGGTCTTTTGGCCCTATGGACTGGATTTACTTTTGTCGGTTATTTCACGCCTGTAAAAGCGCTGTGGGCGGAGGTTTGGGACTTTTCATTGGGGCCATGGGAGACCTTCTGGATCATTTTTTATGGCTCTTTCACCTATGTGTTTGCCGGACACCTGCGTGAACAGGTATGCAAATACATGTGCCCATACGCACGATTTCAAGGCGTCATGTTTGACCCGGACACACTCACCATTACTTATGATGCCACCCGTGGAGAGCCAAGAGGACCCCATAAAAAGGGCGAAGCATACAAAGCAGATGGCAAGGGTGACTGCGTTGATTGCAGCATTTGCGTTCAGGTGTGTCCGACAGGTATTGATATACGCAAGGGTTTGCAATATGAGTGTATAGGCTGCTCTGCTTGTATTGATGCGTGTGATCAGGTTATGGCAAAGATGGGTACGCCCAAGGGCTTGATTCGCTACTCGACCGAACATGCGATTGCGGCTAAATGGGGCTGGAAGGAAATTATTCGCCATATTATTCGGCCACGCGTTCTAGTTTATGCCGCCATTTTATGGACCATTATTGCTGCCTTTATTTGGGGAATTGCCACTAAATCGACACTGCGAGTGGATGTCATTCGTGATCGTGCAGTGCTGGCGCGTGAAGTCGAAGGCGGGCTGATTGAGAATGTTTATCGACTGCATGTGATGAACGCATCGGAAGTCGCGCATCGCTATGCAATTACAGTGAGTGGTTTGCCCGAGATTGATATGATAGGTGAGCGCATCATCGAGTTGCCACCTGCTGGCGATCGGACTTTTATGGTTCAGGTGCGTGTGCCACCAGACAGCGGCAAGAGAGGTTCCAACGTGATTTACTTCGATGTGAAAGCGATGGCAGATGAGACAACTGTCATACGCGAAAAAGCGACTTTTATTCAGCCATGAAGAGACTGCAAAGCGCTTCGCATAGCCGACCCTGGTACAGGGAACCATGGCCCTGGATTTTGATGAGTGGCCCTTTTATCGTGGTGGTTGCGGCACTAACCACTGCCTGGATCGCTGTTAAAACTGACGATGGTCTGGTGACGGCGGATTATTACAAAAAAGGCTTGGCCATCAATCAAACCTTGGTTAGTAGTGAACGAGCCAGGAAGTCCGGATTGGCGGCAGGGATTCGCCTCGCAGATCATGGGCTTTTTATTCACCTGCAAGCAACTGATCCTGCTTTTGCGTTGCCGTCTCTATTGCTGGTTAGTATTTCGCATCCTACGCGAGCTGGACTGGATCAGACCTTTCAGTTGACGCGAACAGGTGATATCTATCGTAGCGATACGATTCATTTACCGGTCGCTGGCCACTGGCTTGTTTTACTTGAGGATGACAAGAAAACCTGGCGGTTATTAGGTAATATCATCCTGCCAGCCAATGGTGAAACTATTATCGGAGCAACTCAAGTATCCCACTAATCAAGCAAAAAACCATCATCCGCCAAGTTCAGCGTTTATGGTAAACCTGTCACGCGATAATCATCAAAATAATGTTTGATTTCAAACAGAGGAGACGCGATGCAAAATATCTTATCCGTGCTGTGGCCATCTTTTTTGGTTGCCGGCATTGCTGAGGGAATCTTTTTTACACTGATTGACCCGCGTGAGCTTTATTTACTGGGCGAACCTGTTTACTTTTCCAGTCTCGCAACTTATTCCATTGGTTTTTTTTGTTTCTGGGCAATTTGCGCGGTATCCAGCATGGCGACTTGCTATCTTCTCCGCACAGCAAAGGAAACTAATGATACTTATCGGGAAATTTAATTCCCTTTGGAATTACAATGCACAGGTAGATTATCCATAAACCATTCTCCCTGTTTTTGAGGGACTGGAGTCTTTTGTATGCACAACTAGAGTCTATCCTGAGATAGCATTTTTCTTAGTCTGACAGTATCTACGAGCCGAATATGTTTTTTCTCCACCTGGAGCAATCCCTCTTCCTGAAGATGGGAAAACGTACGACTGACTGTTTCCAGCTTTAAGCCAAGATAAGAACCAATTTCTTCACGTGTCATGCGTAGATTAAAATCTGTGGCTGCATAACCCCGAGTCGCATATCGCTGAGACAAGTTAAGCAAAAAGGCAATCACACGCTCTTCCGCACGCATCGCGCCTAACATCATCATCATTCCCTGATCGCGAACAATCTCGCGACTCATGACTCGATGCAAATGGCGTTGCATTGTGGGTATCTTGACTGAAATCGTTTCCAGTTCATGAAACGGAATCAGACAAACTTCGCTATCTTCGAGTGCAATCGCATCACAATGATGAGTTTCTGCACTAATGCCATCCATGCCCAGTACTTCGCCCGTCATGTAGAAACTAGTCACTTGGTGACGGCCATCTTCAGAGAGGACTTCGGTTTTGAAGAAACCAAGCTTCACTGCATAAATTGCCGTGAAGCGGTCACCAGCACGGAAAATTGCCTCGCCACGCGCAATTTTTCTCCGTTCATCCACTAGGCTATCCACCAAGGAAAGCTCAGATTCTGAAAGCCCAATAGGCAAACAGAGTTCCTGTAAATTGCATTGTGAACAGGCAGATTGAAGTTTAGTAATTTCAGTCATAGTTAAAGTAATTCATCAAAGCAGCACCCCAATCCATAGTGTTGTTGATCTTGATCAACTCGACATCCATAAGATTGCGGCAACATGAGAAGCATACATCTTTATGTATTCCTCAAAATTCATGAATGGTCCGGAAATCGTTTTTGACAGTCAACTGATTCGCCGTTTCGACGTAAACGGCCCAAGGTACACATCTTACCCGACTGCTGATCGTTTTATTGAGGCCTTTACGGCTGATCATTACACGCATTGGTTGGGGCAGAGGGGCGTAGTTATTCCTAGTCGCCCGCTTTCGCTATATGTTCACATTCCGTTTTGTCCGACAATCTGCTATTACTGCGCCTGCAACAAAATCATCACGAAAGATCATGGCCGCTCGGCTAAATATCTTGTCTATCTAGGCAAGGAAATGGATCTGGCGCTGGCGGCACTCGGTGGCACGCGCGAGGTAACCCAGATGCACTGGGGCGGTGGCTCGCCGAGCTTTCTTGCGGATGATGAAATGCGCCATCTGATGGATATGATTCGTAGCCGTTTCCAGCTGCTGCCCGGGGGTGAGTATTCAATCGAGGTTGATCCGCGCAAAGTCAAAGGGGCTACTGTCTCGCTATTGGCTGAACTTGGCTTTAATCGCATGAGTATCGGCGTGCAGGATTTTGCGCCGGAAGTGCAGCAAGCGGTTAATCGTATCCAGAGTCTGGAAGAAACAAAACGTGTCATGGATGCGGCACGTGAATGTGGTTTTAAATCTCTCGCGGTGGATTTGATCTATGGTCTGCCTAAACAGAATGTGATTGGTTTTAACCACACTTTGGATGAAGTGATCAAACTTAGCCCGGATCGTCTCTCGATCTATAACTACGCCCATGTGCCTAATCAGGCCAAACCACAGCGTCGCATTAGAGAAGCCGATTTGCCTACTGCCGATGAGCGTTTGCAGATTCTTCAGCTGGCGATTCGTCGCCTGACCGATGCAGGGTATGTTTTTATTGGTATGGATCATTTTGCCAAACCCACGGATGAGCTGGCGATTGCTCAGCGTCAAGGGCTTTTACATCGTAATTTTCAGGGATATTCGACACATGCCGAAGCAGACTTAATCGCCTTTGGAGTTTCTGCCATCGGCAAGATAGGCCCCAGCTACGTGCAAAACGTGCGTACCTTGGATGATTATTATGATCACCTTGATCACGGCATCCTACCGGTGTTGTGCGGGATTCAATTAACCCCCGATGATTTATTGCGACGCAGTATCATTCAGGCACTGATGTGTCACTTCACCTTGCCCATCGAATCTTTCGAGACTGTCCATTTGATCGATTTTAAATCCTACTTCGAAACAGAATTAATTGATTTGGCGGTGATGGAAAAAGATGGCCTGGTTACGGTGACTGACCAATGGATTACTGTTAATCCACCGGGTCGGCTACTGGTTCGGGCTATTGCGATGGTATTTGATCGTTATCTGCGTTTCGATCGTGAACGGATTCGTTATTCAAAAGTGATTTGAGCATGAGTACACACAAGACAGGACCGCACAATATACCCGATGTATGACACTGGTTTTTTTGCGGTATTCCTCGTGGGGTTGCTCGGTGGAGTGCACTGCGTGGGTATGTGCGGTGGCATCGTTTCCGCGCTAACGGTACAAATTCATCGCCAAAAAACGCCCTGGTCAATCCATCTGGCCTATAACCTTGGCCGTATCGGCAGCTACGTGATCGCAGGCGCCTTGATGGGGGCAGTAGGCAGCCTTGGGCTGTTACTTGATCATTGGCTGCCAGTGCAGATGACACTTTACATAGCCGCCAATCTGATGCTGATTGGCCTCGGTCTTTATCTCACAGGAATGACTCACACACTGGCTTTTATCGAGCGTGCCGGACAATGGTTGTGGCGACGCGTGCAGCCATTGACGCGTCACTTTTTGCCTGTGCATGGCGTGGCACAAGCCCTGCCGCTGGGCGTGTTGTGGGGTTGGCTGCCCTGTGGGCTGGTGTATAGCGCGCTGGCGCTGGCTCTACTGTCCGGAAGCCCGGTGCGCGGTGCTTTGATCATGCTCGCCTTTGGCCTTGGTACGCTACCTAATCTGATGCTGGCAGGATTGTTGCTGTTGCACTTTCGCCACGTTATTCAGCATCGCGCGTTGCGTCTTGGCAGTGGCTTTGTGGTTCTGATGTTTGGTGTATGGGGGCTTATCAACGCCACGACGCTCGGCGGCAAACTATGGCAGGGTATTGTTTGTCACGTTTAATTTAAAAAGTCGGCACCCCAAGGGTACTTTCCAGAGACGGACTCAAGCCTTCAGGCGCGTTGGCAATACAGCGAGAAACGGTTGAGAAAATTTCTCGGATGTCTTCTCTGTCGGATAAGCCGAGTAGAGAAAAGAAAGGCCTGTTTACAGAATTTGAGCACCCTTTGGTTTTCTCTCTAACCTAAGGGTGCTTTGATGGATGATTAGAAACGATAACCTATGCCGATGCCGAGCAGCACCGGATCAACGCCGACGGCACTGACTTTGGTACCCGTCGCTTTGAGTGTTAAGTCGCTTTTGATCCAGACTTTCTTTACGTCCATATTGAGATACCAGTTTTGATTCAGCTTTATATCAAAACCCGCTTGCAGTGCTCCGCCAAAGCTGTCATTTTCCAGATCTAACGCACCGACCCCGGGCACTGCGAGGTTTACAGAAGTGATACGGGTGTAATTGACGCCCGCGCCAACGTATGGCCGGAACTGTGCATCCGGTTGGAAATGATATTGAAGAGTCAAGGTGGGCGGCAGATGTTTGAAAGTACCAATCTTCGTACCAGAAAGACTTACATCATGTTTTTGCGGATAGGTAAGAACGAGTTCTGCAGCAATATTTTTAGTCAGGAAGTAAGTGAAATCAACCTCAGGAATTACTCTGTCATTAACATGGATCGCATCTGCGGGAACGCCTAGCGCGGGGATTGCATCCGAATCGTTTGCCGGATCTAGATTCACTGCTCGAACACGAACCATAAAAGATCCTTCCTCGGCCAGCGCTGGTGCTGCAACAGCAGAACCTAGTACAGCAACAAGAACACTCAAACCAAATAATTTCTGTATTTTTATTTCCCCTATAAGTGAAACGATAAAAAATCTTCCCAAGCAGGCATTGTCGGCAAGCAAACACTGCCCTGTGTTGACAATTATCAAGAAGACATTATTTCTTACTGTGAAAAGGGTTCTTTCGCCGTATGGCCAGCGCCGACTTCTCCGACTTCTTCAAAATTTTAATTTGATGAAATAAAAAAGCGGTGCAACCTTCGTGGGGCTGCACCGCTTTAGTTTTTTCTTCTCTTTTAATTTAATCTTAAACAGTTGCCTTGTTGTGTTGCGCAGCTACTGTTTGGGATTCGCCTATCCAGTCAGGCCATCCGGCGCGGCGATTGGCTTCCCTGGCCAGTTTTATTTCTTCAGGTGAGGCATATTCCAGATCCCATTTTTTCAAGCGGAGTTTAACAATCAGGTTGTCCCACACCCAGGGAATGAGCGCAGCGGGGGCGCAGATGAACACGCTGGGCATTTCAGGCGCACCTTTATGTACTTGCAGGTTATAGAAAGGCAAAAAGCCATCACGGTGGTGATCGATATGGTTGGTAATCTCCACACCTGCGATACGTGACATGGTGGAGAAATGATGCCAGGTGTGACGGTCTTCGATCGGTTGGCTGGTAACGCGTTGCAACCCGTAATGTTGCAGATAATTGAGGGCTTCCAGGACAAATTTGGTAGTCACCATCACCGCTAGCGTTAAGCTGCCCGCAAGCGCGCCTGCATATAAACCAATACCTAAGGGTGTGCCAAATACGGCAACCAGCCCCCAAAAAACCAGGCTGCTAGGCCCCCACACACTTTTGTTTTTTACCGATAGACGACGCTTTTCCAGCTCAAAAGTATCCAGATAAGCGCCCTTGGTTGCACGCCAGATGAATTGATAAAACTTTTCACCACGCTGTGGCGTATCGCTATCATTTTCGGTATCAAAGTGCAGATGATGGGTATGCACATGGCCTATGGCACGATGCGGGTCGAAAAAGAAAGTAGCAGCAATGTTGGCCAGAAAACGCTCGAAAGCACCGCGTCTGTGCATTAGTTCGTGTGCGACGGGCAGGTTGGGTACGGCGCTAATCCAGACCAGACTGGCAAAGCACCCAAGGAGTGCAAGGTTGATATTGGTCGTGATATCAAAGCCCGTCTTAATGCGCCAGGCAAATGTGCCATACATGACCAGCATGAGCGCTACGTGCAGATACAACGGTAAATCAACAAAGAACGGATGGCGGATTTGGCGGTTTTTATAGTCATTGGGCAACATCAAATCCAGCACTAATAGAAACAGATAGGTTGATGCACCAAGCCAGACCCATTGGTCGCCAAGATAGAAGCCGACAATAGCAACCACCACGAGCAGTGTATTCAGGTAATAACGCAAGTAATCCATGATTTCCCCTCCGGAAATATCGTGCAGCTTTAAAAAGCCCTCGAACTAAGCTCGAGGGCTGACAGCGGCGCTGAAAATTTCTTTCAGGTATAAACCGTCGTGAAAGACGGCGTGAGTTCGCGCGTGTGATAGAAAATTCCTTGCCCTAAGTGCGATTCATCCCATGTGGTGACTGGGCGATCAGGTTGGGCGAGGTAACCCAATCCGGCAAATGTCTCATTTCGGTTGCCCGACGGGTCAAAGAAGTAAATCGTCTCGCCACGGGTAATGCCATGGCGCGTGGGGGTGACATCCACACTGGTTTTGTTCTTCGACATAATGTCGGCTGCGGTGAGAATATCGTTCCAGTTATCCAGGAAGAAAGCGATGTGGTGCAAGCCGTTAATCGGGCCGCCAACAAAGGCCAAGTCATGCGGTGTCGAGGTGCGGAAAAGCCACGTAGCGGCTTTGGTTTTTGCGTTTTCAGGACCCACCAGAATCTGTTCGGAGAGATAAAAGTCCAGCACTTCCATGCAGAATTTGGTGTTTTCTTCCACCATGTTGATGCCTTTTTCAGGGTTCATCTCACACATCAAAAGGCAATGATCCAGCCAATGCGCGCCTGTGCCTTTGATGTCATCCGGCCATGGGTCAGGGTTGGTTGAGCCCACGTCCGTATTGACAAATTCTTTGTGCGCATACAGGCGCATGTCGTGTCCGCTCGGCAGATTGAACTTCAACATGCGGCCGACGAAAGGCAAGGTGTTGGCGGGTTGAAATTCTGTTTTGATGCCATAGGCTTCAATGCGAGTTTTAAACGCATCCAGGTCGGCATCACGTTCCACTTTGTACGCTACGTGGTTTATGCCAGCCTTATCTGCAGGGGAGAGGATCAGCGAGTATTTATCCCACTCATCCCAGCACTTGAGGTACACATTGCCTTGTGCATCGGTATGCGTGGTTTTTAAGCCGACAACTTTTTCATAATGTTTCAAGGCCGCTTCCATATTCATGACGCGGATATTGACGTGACCAATTCTCATGATGCCCATAACAATCTCCTTGGTTTTCTGTTGGATTGCAGCGGTAAATAAAAAATGCCACCACATGCAGGCGAGAATTTTTTCATGAGGTAACGCTGTGTGCTTTGATCAAAATCAATAGTTAATGACTTTTTTGCAAGTTTTTATGCCATTTCATGCGGGCGCTGGAGGCTTGCTGATTGCACTTTGTCTTGATTTATATCAATAGCTAGTTCATGTCTGATTGGTAGTCTGACAGCGCAGTAAGCAGGATGGGCATTCAACTAATTTTCAAACAGATAAAGCAAGGGAGGTTAGATCATGGCTGTTGTGACTGAACTGGGTTACATGGGTTTAGGTGTATCGGATATGGCAGCGTGGAAGGAATATGCGGCCAAAATCATTGGTGCTGAGGTTTTTGATGAAGGAGAGCCAGACCGCTTTTACATTCGTCTGGATTACCAGCATCATCGCTTCATTGTGCATAGCACTGGGTCAGATGACTTGGAGTACTTGGGCTGGCGGGTTGCCGGACCTGAGGAGTTCGAAGAAATGAAAGCACAGCTGACCGCAGCGGGCGTCGAGTTTCGTCAATGCAATGCAGAGGAGTGTCAGGAACGCCGGGTATTGGATCTCATCAAGTTTTTGGATCCGGGTGGCAATCCAACCGAGGTTTATCACGGCCCGTTGATTGATTATCACAAGCCGTTTCATCCCGGGCGGGGCATGCATGGCCGTTTTGTAACCGGTAGCGAAGGCTTGGGACATCTGATTTTGCGGCAGACAGATGTGCAAAAGGCTTACCGTTTTTACACGGATGTGTTTGGCATGCGCGGCTCAATCGAGTATCACTTGCAAGTGCCGCAGGCTGGTGTGATCGCCAAGCCAGTTTTCATGCACTGCAATGACCGCGATCATACCGTGGCTTTTGTGGGTGGTCCTGCGCCGAAACGCATTAACCATTTGAAATTTGAAGTGGATAACATTGACGATGTGGGTTTAACACATGACATCGTGCGGGATCTAAAACTACCCGTGCACTTGAGCCTGGGCAAGCATGCGAATGATCACATGCTGACGTTCTATCACGTCAATCCATCGGGTTGGTTGGTTGAAGTCGGCGGTGTGGGGCGTAAAGCTACGCATCAGTCGGAGTACTATGAGTACGACATGTGGGGACACGATAACGAAGAGCCGGGTTATGGTTTGGATCTTCGTTTGCGCTACGACTGGTCGAAAAAATAAATGTAATGGCTTTTTGCGTTAGCGCAGTACATCAAGTTGAAAAGCCGCCTCTGTGTTAGTAGAGGCGGCTTTTTTATTGATAAGATTTTTATTGAGATAACCGCTTTACAGTAACCATTCTTAACAAGTCGGCGCTGATGAAGCAACTGCGCTACAAGGCGGTCGAGCAAAGTACGCTCTCCTCGCCGTAGCGGATGGCGAGACGGCGGTGAAATAGAGAGATGGATAAAACTAGCCGCGTTAAGCTTAAGGCGAGACGCCAAACCATGTGGCGTGAAAATAACGCACCAGAAAAAATGCGATAAGGCTGATCAAGAGCAAAGGTTTGCTGATTTCGCTCCAGACCAGCTGGTTGCGTCCTGTGATGATGGCTAAAAATGGCACATGCGAGGTTTGCGCAACAAAGGCAGGCCAGGCGGCGCCATATTTATTGCGGTATTTACGTTCCATGTTCAATGGGCCGATAAATCCCTGAAAGAGAAAACTGCCGAACATCAAATGCCCAGCCCAATCACCATTAATCATGAAATGGGCTAAACCCCATAGCCCGAAACCCACAAGCCCCGGGTTTCGGGTGATGCGCAACAGGCCGCGTGCGCTAATGTCTTCAGGCCTGTTCTGATTAAGCACACTGATGTTTTTTGAAAACGTGCCGACAATTAAAAAGACAAAGGCAAAAGCCATTAGCACGTTAGCAATGGGTTTTAGTGCCATCGCTTTACCCCAGGTTTCAATATAAGGGGCATGGGCGTAAGCCCAGCCCATCCAGATCAGGCTGAATAGCACAGCCAGCGAGAACAGGATGCGGAATGTATTTTCGCCCATGAGCTTAACGATAGGCGAGCGTAGCGAGCTACCGGCGATGAGCCAGTGCAAGCCGATAAATAGCCCACAAGCGCCGATAAGTGGTGATAAAGACGACATATTTACTCCCCCGTTAATTGATGAATTTGTGCTTTGCAAGGTATCACTTTTCAAACTTTTTTCGTTATTGAAGACAAGTGTCTTTTTGATTTGGTTGACTTAAATCAAGTCGGTTTAATCCAGCCCTTCCTAGAATTAGCCGAACTTCTTTCCAGGAAGAAGAAAAAAGACCGATCACGGTCAATAAATCGGGAGTCGAGATGATAAATATAGATGGTCTGATTGATCAGGAAACTGGCGCGCAGCGGCGATTGATTTACGCTGATCAAGCAATTTACGAGCAAGAGTTGGAACGTATTTTTGGGCGTTGCTGGTTGTTTTTGGCGCATGAATCCCAAGTGCCGAACCCGGGTGATTTTTTCCGCACCTACATGGGTGAGGACGAAGTGGTGGTGGTGCGGCAGGATGACCGCTCGATCAAGGTTTTTCTGAATACCTGTACGCACAGGGGTAATCGCCTGACGCGTGCTGACCGTGGCAATACGCGGGCTTTTTCCTGTAACTATCACGGCTGGGCGTTTGGCATTGACGGCAGCCTGGCGACTGTGCCGCTGGAGAGTGAAGTCTATTTCAATGAAATTGACAAAAATCAGTTTCGTTTGGTGCCGGTTGAGCAGGTTGACTCGTACCATGGGCTGATCTTCGGCTGCTTTGACAAGGATGCGCCTTCCTTAGCCGATTATCTGGGTGACATGCGTTGGTATCTGGATGTTGCGCTGGATGCCATGCCCGGGGGGACTGAATTATTGGGTGCGACTCAAAAAGTCGTCATCCACAGCAACTGGAAGTTGTCTGTTGAAAACGTTTGCGGTGACGGCTACCACTTGGGCTGGTCGCATGGTGGTGCGTTGAAAGCGACGCAAAGCGGTGACTTCTCCGGCTTTACGGTAGGTAACTCCAGCGTGGATCTTGAAGGCGGCATGTCGGTTGCCGGGCTGAATGGCAATTCCGTCTTGGCGACACTGGATGGCGTTTCAGGTTATGCCTTTTATCCCAACCCCACATTGGCTTTGAAATATCTCAATGAGAACCGCGCCAAAGCGGTGGCGCGCTTGGGCAAGTTTCGCGGCGAAAAACTGTGGGGCTCGCAATTGAACTTGACCGTTTTCCCCAGCTTGCAGTTTTTGCCCGGACTTAACTGGTTCCGCGTGTATCACCCCAAAGGCCCGGGCAAGATTGAGATGTGGACCTGGGCGATTGCTGAAAAGGCCATGCCAGACGAATTAAAACAGCAAATTCTGGATAACGAGCTGCTCACCTTTGGTCCTGCCGGTCTCTTTGATAACGACGATGGCGACAATTTAAGTGCTTGCACTGTGCAGTCGCGCGGCTGGCGCACACGGCAAATGCCGGTGTACACCAATATGGCTTTGGGTCGCTCGGGCAAGCGTGTTGGCTTGCCTGGCGATATTGCCTCAGGCGTGGTGAGTGAGCATAACCAGCGCTATTTTTATCGTCGCTGGCAAGAGCACATGCAGGCCAAGGATTGGTCTGAAGTGCCCCAATACAACCTGAACTCACTGGAGGCGAACGATGAACAGCGTGCTGTCCAAACCGCTTGAAGTGCGCGCGATGCTGCCGCTCGAAAAACACTTGGCATTACAGCAGCACGTGTTTTTTGAAGCACGGCTACTGGATGACGAGAACTATAACGATTGGCTGGGCTTGATGGATGAAGCGATTCGTTACCGCATGCCGATGACTGAGCGGCGGTTTCGTAAGGATCGCAGCACGCCGCTGGCTTTTGGTGGTGGTTATATTTTTGACGAAAACAAGCTGCGTTTGAAAATGCGCGTTGATCGGCTGTTGTCTGGCTTGGTGTGGGCGGAAGACCCGCGCAATAAAGTGCGCCGGGTGATTGGCAATGTCGAAATCTGGCAGGGGGCGGAAGCAAATGAGGCCGAGGTGTATTCGGTAGTAAGTATTCATCGTAGCCGGATTGATGGTGAAGAAAAGCACTTTGTGGCGGGGCGTCGGGATGTGTGGCGCGAAACTGCCCAAGGCTGGCGACTGGTTGTGCGCGATCTTTTGCTCGACACGTCTGTCGTTTTGGATAGCAACATGAACACTTTATTCTAAAGAGGAGATATTTCATGACATCACAATACATAGGTAATCCGGCGATAGGCAGTCCAACAGGCAATTACACAGGTAAAGCCCCAGCCGTTTGGCCGGCAAAAGTGAACCAGATCCCCAAAGAGGTGTTTGGTGATAAGTCGCTGTTTGAAGATGAACTCAAGAATATCTTTTACGGTGACTGCTGGCATGTCGTCGGGCATTTTGCGGAAATTCCCAATGCTGGTGATTTCAAGACGTTTGACCTGGGTCGCGTACCGCTGTTGATCGCGCGTGGTAAAGACAATCAAGTCCGGGTGTTTTATAACACCTGTACTCACCGCGGAAATCAGTTGGAGGTGGCCACGAGCGGCAATCGCAAGGAATTTGAATGCCCGTATCACCGCTGGTTATTTTCACTCGACGGGACCCTGGCCGCCTGTCCGGGGTCGAAAGAGTTTGCCCCGGATTTCAAGCAAGAAAATTTTGGCTTGATGGAAGTTAAAAGTGCGCAATTCATGGGCATAATTTTTGTCACCATGGGCAAAAACACCCCACCCTTGACCGAGTGGCTCGGCGATATCGTGCCACCCACCTTGAGCACATTGCTCGGCGGCGATGGTCGTCTCAAACTGTTGGGTTATCAAAAAGTGCGCTATGACTCCAACTGGAAAGGCTATAACGACAACGATGGCTACCATGCACCGATGTTGCATACGGCTTTTCGCCTCTTGAACTGGCAAGGCGGTACGACAGGTTTTCAGCGCATGACCAAGAATGGTCATGTGGTGTTTGAGGCGGAATTAAAAGCCATGCAGAACAACGGGTTTGTGAATGATCCGTCATTGGTTGAATTCAAGGGCAGTGATCCTGCCAAGGGGTCGCGCATTGTGCAGTTTTTTCCTGCAACAGTGATGGTCAAGCATCTTGACATCATTAACCTGCGGTTTGCGATTGCACGCAGTCATGAGGTTACCGAAGTGCACTACGCCTACTTTGCGCATGAAGATGACGACGAGGCGATGGTTCAGCACCGTATCCGTCAGTCATCCAACCTGCTGGGCCCCTGCGGCATGATCAGCATGGAAGATGCAGCCATCTTTCAGCGCATTCATATCGGTAACCAAACACCAGGTTTTGCCGAGTTTCAAAAAGGCGTAACGAGCTTGTCCGAAGTGCCTATGGACGTGAAGCAAAACGATGAGACCGGTAATTTGCCGCGCTGGGAACACTACCGCAAAGTGATGGGATTCAAACGGGAGGGAGAAAAATGAGTAAGACCATACAAACTTCAAACGGCACGGCCGCACATAGCACAGCCATTGATGCATTACACACCGCGTATCTGGCGGCATTGGATAAAGGCGACATGGCGGCGTGGGCGGCGACTTTTTCTTTGGCACCTGAGGCGAGATACTTTTGCGTCTCTACAGAAAACGACCGACGTGGCTTGCCACTGGCGTTGATGTACGACGACTGTCGCGGCCGGATTGATGATCGTGTCTCGTTCGTGACCAAGGTCTGGGCCGGTACCTACGAGCCTTATCGTACCCGGCACTTTATTCAGCGCCTGAGTTGTGAAGCAGCAGGAAATAACCAGTACCGTGTTACCTCGGGGTTTACCATCATGATGAGTGCTGAAGGCGGCACCACCGCAGTGCTCACCAGTGGCGAATACCGCGACTTGATCGAGATACAGGGTGATAGCGCCGTGTTCTGCGAGCGGCGTGCCGTGTATGACGCGGATGTTCTGCCACGCTATATCGTGTTTCCATTTTAATTTTGCCTTTTCACTACAAGGAGAAAAACATGAGTAGCTCTTCACTACTGTCGTCTCAATCTGCTGCATCTCGCAAGGACAAGTCGTCAGTCATGGTACCTGATGATTTTATGTGGCAAGGCTACTCTGCTCTGGAAACACAGTGGCGAGTAGAACGCCTGCTAGCTCGTTATGTCGCTTGTATTGATGACGACAACTTGGAGGAATGGCCGAGCTTTTTTACCCAGGATGCTTGCCGCTACGAAATTATCACACGCGAAAATGTAGAACGAGGTTTGCCCTTGACACTGGTGTTTTGCATCAGTCAAGGGATGTTGGCAGATCGCATTGTGTCATTGCGTGAAGCCAATATTTACCCGCAGCGCTGGTATCGGCACATTGTTTCGAGTGTAATGATTCAGGCAGTAGCGGAAGATCATTTGGAAGTGCAAAGCCACTATGTGGTGTTGCAGACACGCCGGAATGGTCAGACCAGTATTTTTAGCGCAGGCAAATATAAAGATCGCATTGTTTTTCAGAATGGCGAACTCAAATTTTCTGAAAAGCGTGTGGTAGCGGATACGCACAGCATTGATACGCTGCTTGTATCGCCCCTTTGATTTGGCTCACTAGAATAGAACAACAAGGAGACACGACGATGAATGCACCCATGACATCATTTGCCAAGCCCTGGACAGCGAACCCGGATGGCTACCGTGTGCCGTATGAGGTATTTACCGATCAAGCATATTACGATCAAGAACAGGAACACATTTTTCGTGGCGAGACATGGTCGTTTGTAGGGTTGGACGCTGAGTTGCCCAATAATGGTGACTTTAAATCCACCGCGATTGGCGACACGCCCGTGATTGTGACGCGAGACCAAACGGGTCAATTGCATGTCTTCAAGAATTTATGCATGCATCGTGGTGCCTTGCTGGTAAGAGAATCGCGAGGTAACACCAAGTCTTTTGATTGCGTTTATCACCAATGGTCGTTTGATTTGACCGGCGTATTACGTGGCGTGCCGATGCGACGCGGTGTGCGCGGGGAAGGCGGCATGCCGCCCGCGTTTGACATGGCGAACTTTAGGCTGGATGCCTTGCGAGTTGCAGTCATGAATGGTTTGATTTTCGCCAGTTTTTCAAAATCCGTTGAACCCTTGGCTGACTATCTGGGCGAGGGGATAGTGGCCAATATTCAGCGCATTTTTAACCGCCCGATTCGCATCATGGGTGACTATCGCCAATATATCCATGGCAACTGGAAGCTCTATGCTGAAAACACTCGTGATCCCTATCACGGTAGTTTGCTGCATTTGTTTCACAGCACTTTCGGGCTTTACCGCGCGACTCAAAAGGGCTTCACTTACATGGATCCTTCTAATCGACATTGTTTGTTGAAAGCCACCGCATCCGCAGCGCCGACTTCTGCGAGCGAAGATCAAGAGGTTTATAAGGATGTGCGCTCTTACAACACGGAGTTTCACCTGCAAGATGCGAGCGTACTTGCTGGCAGGCCGGAGTTTGAGGATCGTGCTTCCTTGGTCATCAATGCGATTTTTCCTAATCTGCTGATACAACAGATTGCCAACTGTCTGGCTGTGCGTCAGTCAGTCACGCATGCGCCAAATGCCTTTGAGATTGTGTGGACGCTCTTTGGTTATGCCGACGATGATGAAGAAATGCAGATGATCCGCATGAAGCAATCCAACCTGGTGGGGCCGGCGGGTTTGATTTCGATGGAAGATGGCGAGGCAGTCGAGATCGTGCAGGATGCTGTCATCCGCGATGGCAAGAAGACCTCGGTGTTGGCCATGGGCGGTGTGCATTCAGGTAGTGTGGATCACATGATTACCGAAGGCCCGATTATTGGGTTTTGGGAAAACTATGCACGTTATTTGAATCTTGGTGCTGATTTGAAAAAATAGCGGGGTTGTGTTCCCAAGCCAGGCTACATAAAAAATCTCGAAGAAAAAGTCGGCGCTGGCAAGACGGCGTATTGATTCAGAAGCTCAAGGATTGGCGCAGTAAAGACGTGTTCTTTACTGCGCTATTTTTTATGTGCCGAGGTCGTAGCAACGGCAGTGGTAGAAGCGCTGAAGAATTTTCATCACCTTGCATTCAGTTGACCTAAATCAAGATGAATAAAGCGCTGGCTTCCTAGAATTAGCCCAACTCCTTTAAGGAGGAAAAGGCTGAACGTAGGCAATAAACAGCCAATAAGCAGAAGAGGAGGTTGCACGAGATGTTTGCTGACGTGTTGCTTGATTCATCAACTTCCTCTTTCTTTCAATGGCCACAGGAACGCTAATTTTCAAGCGAAAGAGAGACACATCATGAATGCACCGTTATCACGCGAAGCACTGCAGCAGGATAAGTTAAAAGCATTATTGGATGATCTAAAAAATAAGGTTGTTGTCAGTGGTGCGGGCGATGTTGTGCTGGGCGCACGGAATATTTATACCGATCCGGCGATTTTTGAGCTGGAGCTTGAGCACATGATCGAAGGCGGCTGGGTTTATGCGGCGCACGAGAGCCAGTTGCCTAATGCGAATGATTATTTCACCTTGTACGTTGGGCGTCAGCCGGTCGTGCTGATGCGTGATGCTGAAGGGAAAGTGAATGGCTTTTTGAATGCCTGTGCGCATCGCGGTGCCAAGGTGGTTCGTCACACCAAGGGCAATCAAAAAGTGCATATGTGCATGTTCCACGGCTGGTGTTTTAACCCCAAGGGCGAGCTCATCAATGTGACGGATGAAGATACGGGCGCTTACCCCCCCGGCTTTGATCGAAAAAATCTGGGTTTGACGCCAGTGGCCAAGCTGGAAAGCTATCGCGGTTTTATCTGGGTCAGCCTGAATGCGGATGTTCCTCCGCTAAAAGAGTATCTCAATGGCGCAACGACTTTTATCGACTTGATGGCCGATCAATCGCCAACGGGTGAGCTGGAAGTGCTGCCTGGTGAGTCGACCTATATCTATCAAGGCAACTGGAAGTTGCAAGCCGAGAATGGGCTGGATGGTTATCACGTGAAAGCGACGCATGGTAACTATGTGATGACGGTTGGTCGTCGTGCCAAAGGTCAGTCGGCGACAGAAACCAAAACGCTGGATGTTGGAAAAATTGATACGGGTGTTAATGGATTTTTCGCCTTCGATCAAGGTCATGCGGTGCTCTACGGTCCTTATCCCAATAATCAGGATCGGCCGAATTTCGAATTTCGAGCAGACTATGTGAAGAAATACGGCGAGACTCGCGCGGAGTGGATGAATGGACGCATGCGTAATTTGATGCTCTTGCCGAATGTGTTCTTGATGGATCAGATGAGTACGCAAATTCGTATTTTTCGGCCTCTTGCAGTTGATCGCACGGAAGTCATTACCTACTGCATCGCACCCAAGGGTGAGAGTGCCAAAGCGCGTGAGCGTCGCTTGCGGCAGTATGAGGACTTCTTTAACGCCAGCGGCATGGCAACGCCTGATGATTTAGCTGAATTCCGTAACTGCCAGTTAGGCTATCAAGCGAAAAATGCACCTTATAGCGATATCTCGCGCGGACAGCCTCGCTGGGTTAAGGGTGTTCATCCGCTGGGACAAGAGATTGGTGTCAAGGCGCGTTTGAGCAGTACAAATATTGCCGATGAAGGCATTTACGTGAGTATTCTCAATGAGTGGGCTCGTCGCATGCAGGACATTGTGAAAAACGAACTTGAGAGGAGTGGAAAATGAACGCAGTCAATGAACATGTACGCGCTGCAAATTCTGTTGCCACATGGCACGCTGTGGTGCGCTTTTTAAGCCAGGAAGCCAAGCATCTTGATGATAAAGACTGGGATGCCTGGCTCGCGCTTTACTCACCCGATGTGACGTATTGGATTCCTGCGTGGGATAGCGATGGCACCTTGGTGACGGATCCGACGCGCCATGTGTCCCTGATCTATTACAAAAATCGCGGTGGGCTGGAAGATCGTGTTTACCGCATTCGCACAGGCAAGTCTGCAGCGAGTATCCCACTGGCGCGAACCTGCCATCAATTCCAGGTCATTGATATCTCAGAAGCTGAAGAAGGTATCACGGTGCGAACCAACTGGCGGGTGGATTCTGATACGGATCATGAGGTACGCAGCTATTTTGGTACGGCTTATTACACCTTGGTGCCACAAGGCGATGGCTGGCTGATTAAAGCGAAAAAAACGATTGTTCTGAATGATCGAATTGATCAGCTGCTGGATGTTTATCTGGTTTAAGTCGTTATTTTATCAAGTGGGTGAGAGGAGAAATCATGAGTAGCAACGCCTTGGAAAAAGCGATGTGGACGATAGGAACCAGTCCTTTGGAAGCTGAGAGATTTCGCCAATCACCCACGATGTATGCAGAACAGTTCCATCTCGATGCTGGCGAAAAGACTAGTCTTGCCACGCTGGATGTGGGTGATATGGCTAAGCGGGGTGCGAGTACCTTGCTGCTATTGATGGGTTTCATGGCAGTCAAAGGACCTGCAGGCATGGGTGAATATATGCAGAGCATCAGCAGAAAATAATGCGTGGACGTACCCAAATCTTTTCAGACAGCAGTTCAATAAAAAGGAGCACTTGATGGCGGCACTCGTTGGCGGATTTTTAATGCCGCATGATCCATTCATGTCAGCAGCCCCGCATATTGCCCCTAAAGAAAAGGTCGATAACACCATGGCCTCGTTTCGGCGGATAGAAGAACGCATTCGTGAGCTAGCGGCGGATACGGTCATCATCATTGGTGACGATCATTACTGCATTTTCGGCCCGCACTGCATTCCGCGCTGCCTGATTGCGATTGGTGATGTGGAAGGCCCGGTTGAAGACTGGCTGAACATTCCGCGAGGGCCGATTGCCAATCATCCCGAGCTTGCGCGTCATATCCTGGAACGGGGTTATGACGAAGAGATTGACTGGTCGTTTGCCAAGTCCCTCAGTGTCGATCATGCGATTGCTGTTCCGCATCATCTGGCGGTGCGCTCGAACCCGACATTGCGCACTATTCCGATTTATCTCAATGCTGCTGTCGCACCGGTGATCCGTAGCCAGCGTGCCTATGCGATCGGGCAGAGCATCCGTCGTGCGATTGACTCCTGGTCTGGCGATTAGCGGGTTGTAGTTTTTGGCACGGGGGGTATTAGTCATTGGGTGGGCACGGCAGAAATGGGGCGCGTTAATGAGGAATTCGATCAGCGCATCTTGCGCTTGGTTGAACAGGGTGACATTGATGCACTTCTGGCGCTGACAGATGCCGAGATTCTCGAACAAGGCGGTAACGGTGCGTTTGAGCTCAAGAACTGGATTTGCGCGATGGGCGTCATGGGCAAGCTCAAAGCCGAAACGATTGGCTATGAGGCGGTGCCTGAATGGATTTGCGGTTGCGGATTTGCAGAAATCAAAGAGGCGGCGTGACACCAGAGCCGACTTTCGTTGTGTTTTTGTTGTGTTTGATGGTGTAGCTGTAACAAAATTCTATTTATTTTTAAGGAGATAGACATGGTTGACGTCGATAGCTTGGTTGATGTGAAAAACGGCATGCAGGCGAAACGCATTTTTTGGGATGAGGAGATTTATAAACTCGAACTGGAAAAAATATTTGGCCGGTGCTGGCTGTTTTTGACGCACGACAGCATCATTCCGAGCGTGGGTGACTATACCGTGACCTTCATGGGCGAAGATGAAGTGCTGGTGGTGCGCCAGCGTGATGGTGGCGTCAAGGCTTTTCTCAACTATTGCACGCATCGCGGCGCTCGTGTTGTGAATGCAGAAGCCGGTAATGCCCGTGGGTTTACCTGTACTTATCACGG
>JAYTIQ010000225.1:0-8735 GCA_043731705.1 Rugosibacter sp. | reverse complement strand
CGCTGATTGCGCTTGGGTTTGTCTGGCGCATAAAAACACCCGCCGGATTAAATGTCGTTGATACACGGCGTACCATCAACGCATTAGTGCTCTACCTGTTTTATCCAGGGATTGCTTATGACGTGATCAGCCGGGTCAATTTTGGGCCGGAGGTTTTTTTGGTGCCCGCGTCGATCTGGTTTGGTTTGCTTGCAGCCATGGGGCTGGGCTGGCTGGTTTTTGCTCGCCTGCGTACTGTGTGGGGAATATCTGCCCCTGCGGTAGGTGCTTTACTGATTGGCTGCTCTTTCGGCAATATTCTCTCAATGGGCATTGCTGTGCTGCAATCGCTGTTTGGGCCGGAAGCGGCGCGTTATCCAATCTATGCCGATGTTATCGGCATTTCGGTTCTGTACTGGACGCTCGGTGCAGGCGTGGCCGCAGTGATGGGGACAAAAGAACAGTCGTTTCGGCTGGGCGCCTTTGCCATGACCTTATTCAAACTGCCACCCGTCTGGGCATTCTTTGTCGGACTGACTGTAAATCTGCTGGCTATCCCCATGCCGCAATGGATAGCTACTACAGCGCATTTGTTGGGGCAGGCAGTGGTTCCTTCCATGCTGCTCACCGTGGGCATGTCTATCTCACTTGAAACCGTCAAGCGCTCGCCACGCATGATCATCGCAGCGAGTGCCATCAAGCTTGTCGTAATGCCGGCTTTGGTTGCCGCTATTGTGCTGCCGCTATTTGGCATGACTGAGGTGACTCAAGTCATGATCTTGCTGGCCGGCATGCCAACGATGATGGCCACCATTCTGTTATCGGAACGATTCGGTCTGGATACAGAAATACTCGCGGCAGTCATGGTGGTCTCCACCTTGGGATTTTTCTTTACGTTGCCGCTGATGGTAGCTTTACTGCTATAAAAATTCAGGTATCAATGAATCACGACACCCCAAGGGGCTTCACCTACAGGGATTGTCGCAACGGTTTGATGGGTTTCCGCGTGGATGACAGATACGCTGTTAGAACGGCCATTCGCCACATAAACATGGCTTCCGTCAGGTGTAACGGCTAGCCCCCAGGGGCGGTTGCCGACCGGAATTGTGGCGGTAATTTGCTGGCTAGCGACATCAATCACAGAAACCGACGCGTCACGACCATTGGAAGTAAATACCTGTTTCCCATTGGGTGCAACGGCTACGCCATTGGCAAAATTCCCGGCTTTGATTGTTTTAACCACTGCCTGCGTTGCCATGTCGATGACATAGACCATGCCAGGTAACTCACAAGCGACATAGGCCTGGCTGCCGTTGGGCAAAAAACCGATACCGCGCGGTCGCGCGCCAACGGTGATGGATTTGATCTCTTGATGCGCCGCCACATCGATCACATCAACGCTATCCGCTTCTTCGGCACTCACTAATAACCAGCGCCCATCAGGGCTGAATTCCGCGTGTTCGGGGTTTTTACCTGTGGTTTTGATTGAAAATTCGATGCGCTGTGCGGCCGTATCAATAAACGCCACGCTGTTGGTTAACTCAATGGCCGCGACCACCCAGCGCCCATCCGGTGAAATACCCACGCCTTCGGGCGATTCTCCCAAAGGAATGCGCGAAACAATTTTTTGGCTGGACAGATCAATCACCACTAGCCCATTGGCATTGCGGTCGCTGACATACAGCAACTTGCCATCGGGCGAAACTACAATTCCGCGCGGTGCACCGCTGGTGGTGATCGTATCGATAACTTTCTGTGTCGACGTCTCTATAATCGAAATGGAACCGGATTTTTCATTCGGAATATAGGCGAATGGGGCCGCCTGTGCAGGCGTAATGAACAGCCCCGCGATGATCAGCAGGAGGGTATAGGGTAAGGCAGTAATTTTCATGGCGTGAAGTTTGAATGTAGTGACAAAAAGGTGGTGGCGAAGCATCGTAATACACGACGTTGCATCCTATTATGTGCCCATGTGTCAATCATGGCATTTTTTCTTTTGACTTGTATTGGATTTATGTACCATTATTTTTCGTTCTATCGCCTGCCACTGTGCGTGATACATTTGGCGTTGATTGCCTGTGTCGGGTTTGAGTCGACTCCAGTTGGGGCAGAAGAAAAATTTCAAACGGACGCGGCCTTGAGTTTGCCAACCATTGAAGTGATCGGCGTCTTGCCAGTGAAGGGGCTGGATCAACCGAAGCGCGACATTCCATCCAGCATCCAGTCGATTGATCAGCATACAATGCGCGCAAGCGATGCTGCTTCGCTGCCTGAATTAATGAATGCACGGCTCAATGGTGTGACGGTGAATGAAATCCAGGGCAACCCGTTTCAAGCCGACGTGAATTATCGCGGCTTCACCGTGAGCCCCTTGCTTGGCACGCCGCAAGGTTTGTCGGTATATCAGGATGGCGTGCGGATTAATGAGCCGTTTGGCGATAGTGTCAATTGGGATTTGATTCCGCGCCAGGCGATTGCCAACATCGATCTGATTCCTGGCTCGAACCCGCTGTTTGGCTTGAATACGCTGGGTGGTGCGTTGTTGATTCATACCAGGAGCGGGCTGGATGGGGCAGGGAGTAGCGTAAAAATCGAAGGTGGCAGCTTCGCTCGGCGTACCACCAGCGCCGACTTTTCAGACAAGGTGGGCGAAATGGGTGTTTATATGGCGGGTACAACTTTCCGCGAGGATGGCTGGCGCGATTTCTCACCCTCGAAGGTGGATCAGTGGTTCGGCAAGCTATCGCACCATAACGGCCCATTGGAGTTGGATCTGGCCTGGACGCATGCAGCTACGGATCTCACCGGCAATGGCCTCTTGCCCGACTCGATGCTGCAGGCGCGGCAAGAGGCTATTTTTACTAAGCCGGACAGCACTCAAAACCGCCTCGATCTAGTTAACCTTGGTTTTGGTTATTGGCTGGACGAACCATCGCATCTGTCGGGAGTGCTGTATCACCGTCGCAACCGGACGCGGACATTGAATGGCGATGTCAATCATGAATTTGAAGGCGGGCCAAATGATGGTGCCATGGGTGCAAATGGCAGCTTTGGTTTTAATGACGAGACTGCTACCAACAACCGTACCCGCAGCACGCAATCGAGCTGGGGCGGAGCACTGCAATGGTCGCGGCTGGATGACAACAATCACGTTGCTTTTGGTGTCACGGTGGATGCCAGTCAGACTTCATTTTCGCAGACGACCCAAGAAGGTATTTTTGATACGCAACGTGGCGTCATTTCTGGAAGTAACGAAATACTCGACAACCGGTTGATCGGCACGACGCGCAATGGGAGCCTGTTTGCCACCGATACCTGGAAGCCGATGCCCGTATTTGCCATCACCACGTCACTACGGTACAACCACACCCGTGTTGCAACGCATGACCAGGGCCCCAATACACCGGCGCTCGAAGGCGATTTCACCTACACTAAGCTGAATCCGGCACTTGGTTTCACGTGGCAACTTGATCCAGCAATGACTACATTTGCGAGTGCGGGGCAGGGGAATCGTGTACCCAGCCCGATTGAGCTGGGTTGTGCGAACCCAGCTAATCCTTGTTCGTTGCCGAATGCGATGCAATCCGATCCTTACTTAAAGCAGGTGGTGACTCACACGTTAGAAGCGGGTCTGCGTGGGCAGAGTGGTGCGCTGAAATGGAATACGGCGGCGTTCACGGCCGACAATCGTAACGATATCCTGTTCGTGGGTACGTCCACTAGCCAAGGCTATTTCACCAATTTCGGCCGCACACGTCGTAGCGGTGTGCAACTTGATTTGTCGACACAATATGGTGCTCTGGATTGGCGCTTGGGGTACAGCTATGTCAAGGCAATTTACCGCTCATCGGCATGCCTGCTCTCGCCGGATAACAGCGCGCGCGGGTTGGATGCGCGTTGTGCAGCAGATGAAATCCACGTTGAGTCGGGCAATCGTTTGCCAGGTATTCCACTCCATAGTCTGAAACTGGGCGCGGACTATACCTTCAATGATCGCTGGCTGTTGACTGCCGATGCCACGGGATATTCGCGGCAATATGTACGCGGCAATGAAAACAATGCGCATCAGGCGGCGGGCGCATTTTCCGGCAGCGGTGAGGCCAAGGGTTATGCCGTGCTTGGCCTTGGCGCGCGCGTGAAACTTGAGCGGGGCTGGGAGCTGTTTGGCCGGGTGAATAATTTTTTTGATCGGCAATACGCGAGTGCGGGGGCGCTGGGACAAAATCCCTTCGATGCAGCGGGTGTGTTCCAGACCAATTCTGCTCAATGGCAGCATGAAACTTTCTATGCACCCGGTGCGCCAAGAGCGGTATATTTCGGGCTTCATTTAACCCTGTAATAGCCCCATGAAAACCTCCCTGCTTTTTAAAACCTTGCTCCACGCAAGTGTAGTACTTGCACTAATGAATGTGGCGCACGCTGAAACCTATATAGTTGATAGCCACCATACTTTTCCGGTGTTTGAGGTAGAGCATTTCACGTTCAGTATTCAGCGCGGCCTCTTTACCAAAACGGCTGGCACGATTGAATATGATGCAACCAGCCGCAAAGTATCAGCTGATATCACGATAGACGCAGCTTCAGTCGAGATGGGACTGGACGAGAGGAATAAGGTCATGCGCAGTGACAAGTTTCTAAATGCCGATAAATTTCCTGCCATCCACTTTGTGATTCCCGAGTTTCAGTTATCGGATGTGGTCAAGGTTAACTTCATTCCCGGTAACCTTACGGTGCTCGGCGTCACCAAGCCGGTCACCCTTGCCGTGCAGATCAGCTGTGGAAAGCATCCCGTGCTGTTGCATGAGGTATGTGGTGCCAATATTGAAGCCACGATCAAGCGTTCTGACTTTGGCATGAACTACGGGTTGCCGGGTATTGGTGACGAAATCAACATCATCACCCCGGTGGAAGCAATAAAAGCGGTCAAAGCCAGCCACTGATTTTTTCTGAAAACTCGGCGTTGCTGATACGCCGTGCAGTTTTGAATTTGTCTCTGGAACGTATTCTTGGGATAAGGGAGACGGGCTATTGCTGCAGCAATAGCCCGTCTGTTTTTTAGCTTAAGCCAAAAGCTTAAAAGGCATAACCCGCAGAAACTCCGGCGAGCCAGTTACGTCCCGGAGCGGGTTCAAAGTAGCGTGCATTGCCTTCATTCACGATCACCGAGCCCACGTATTTTTTGTCCGAGAGATTATCGATACGAAGGAATTCCTTGAGTTTCCAGTCGAGCGTTTTCTGCTCGAAGCCGAGACGCAAGTTGGCGATTGTGTAAGCAGGAGCAGCATCAGAATTTTCGTCATTCACAGATACTCGGCCAGCATGCCGTATTTCAAGGGCACTGGCAAAGCCGCTTGCCGGATGCTTCCAGGAAAGCTCGCCGTAGATCGACGTTGCCGGAATTCCCGGCATGCGATTGTCGGCAGGAATCGTGATTGAAGTCGCTGGCGTACAACCCGCAATTCGGCAGGAGCGAAAGTCTTCGGAATATTTGGCATTGAGGAATGTATAGCTTCCCGCTATGGCAAAATTGTTTTCCAGATCGCTTTCCAGGCGTAGCTCAAACCCTTTGCGATGCGTGCCATCGACGTTCTGGAATGTGGCGCGTCCGCGGGTGTTGCTCGCGGTGACGATTTCATTGCGGGTCTCAATAAAGAACACAGCAGCATTCAGGCGAGTGTTTTGGCCGAGCAACATTTTTGTGCCGATTTCAAAGTGATCGCTCTTGGCGGGTTTAAGTGCCAGATTGAGTCCGGTGGTTCCATCCGGCCGGTAAGAGAGCTCATTCATTGTTGGTGTTTCAAACCCCTGCCCGTAAGCAGCGTAGATATTCACTGCGGGATTTGCCCGCCAGGTAAGACCGAGCACCGGTGTGGTCGCGGAAAAGTCGGTGGAGCCGCTATCGTCGCCGTTACCGCTGACGATGTATTTATCATGTGACTTCACCTTGACCTGGCTGTTGCGCAGACCGGCCAGCAACAGCCAGTGTTCGGATGGCTCCCATTGCAGTTGCGCATATTGATCAAAATTGAAAATGCGGTTGTCTTCGTTACGCCGCAGGGCGCCCATGACGCCTATAACGCTTGGCGTGGCAGGAGCGCCCAGAAAATTACGAAAGCCCTTGCGCGCTTCATCGAGGTTATCGTAGTTGATACCGACGGTTGTCGTCAGTGGTGCATCGGCCAGCTCACCCCGATGCGTCCAGTGCGCATCCACACCCCAGTACTCGCGCACCAGATCGATCACGCCACCGGGGTGGGTCGCCGGTGCTTGTGCCGAGGTGAGAATCGACTGAAACTGCGTGGTGTCACGTTGGCCGCGATAGACCATCAGATGCGCCGTATCACCAGCGCCGACTTTTCGCTCGTAAGCCAGTCCAAGCTGTTGCTGGGCAACACTCTTGCGCGTGTTGTAGGTCAACGCATTGGTGCCGGCCTGTTTCGGATTGGCCTCGAATTGCGCACGGGTCAAGCCTAGCGGGTCATCGGAATTGGGCATATCCATGGCATTGACGACCAGCGTCAACTTGGAATCCGCATCCAGCTTCCATTTGAATTTGCTGTTGAAGGTGTCGCGCTTGGCCGCGCTATGGTCGCGGTAGCCATCGGTGCGGAACGACGAGATATCGGCTACATAATTCAACGTGCCGGTGTCGCCGGAAATTTTTGTGCCGATACGCTGCGTGCCAAAGCTGCCGAATGTAACGCTTGGCGTGATAGTTGTGCCGGGCGCTCCCTCTTCGGTAAAGAGTGAAATCACCCCGCCCGAAGAGTTGCCGTAGAGTGAGGAAAATGGCCCGCGCATGACTTCAATGCGGGCGGCGGATCCTAGGTCGAAGTGCGAAACCTGACCTTGTCCATCAGGCATTGTCGCCGGAATGCCGTCGCTGTACAGACGCAGACCGCGCACGCCAAAGGTGGAGCGGGCGCCAAAGCCGCGTGAGGAAATCTGTAAATCCTGCGCATAGTTTTGCCGGTTCTGCGCGACGATGCCGGGGATGCGGGCGAGTGATTCAGACAGATTGATCTGCAGCTGGCCATTCTGTAATTGCGTTTGATTGACGCTGTCGATAGCGACAGGCAAATCAAAGGCAGATTGTTCAAGCCGTGTGGCGGAGACGACGATCGTATCAGGAGAGGTCGTAACCGGTGGCTGGACAAACGGATCAGCCAGCGCCTGTTGAAACGGGAAAAAAATGGCTAGCGATAGGGCTAGCGAAAGATGGGGGATGGGCATCTGAGTAAAGTGGCTAGTGAATTTAGCTAGGCATTATTACCGAAACAGCAATCGTCAGGCAGAAAATGCCTGTCACCGTGGCAGCATAAAACGCTGCGGCTTCCAGCGATTTAACAGACGATAAAATTTGCTTGATAGTGATTGCTACTCATGGTTTCAGGTAAAATTCGGTTAGTAACTTATGAGTAAGTATTGCTTGATGTGCTTTGCGCAGGGCAACTTTTGAATTAGAACAATGGGAAATGGTCTAATTTATGTTAACCAAAAATTAAGGGCATTGAGCACTGCTTTGATGCCCGATTGTATTGAGGAGGATGTATGAAACTTTTTGGTGAGTATGGCCGCTATTTAATGGCGTCGTGCATCGTGTTGATTGGTGTGGTCGGTATAGCCTATGGTGGCTATGCGGTGTGGCTGGGTTTGTTAGCATTTCTTTGTTTGGCCGTGATGGATTTGATGGCGGGCAAAGACCCTTCAGCGCGCGGTGGTGCAGGTAAATGGTTTTATAACGGCGTGCTTTATTTACCGCTTATTCCGCTCTACGCCATGTGGATTTTCTTTGCGCAACGCATTGCCGAAGGGGAGTTGGGGCTGATTAACTCGATCGGTGCCATTATTTCCGTCTCTTTTCTGACGGCACTGGCGGGTTTGCCTACCGCGCACGAACTTATGCATCGCAAGCACCCGCTTGAGATTTTTGCCTCCAGTCTTTATCTCACGCTGGTTGGGCTGCCCATGAATGATTTGTATCACGTGCATGGACATCATCCCTTGGTGGGTACGCTAGATGATAGCGATACGCCGCGTCGCGGCCAGACAGTTTATGGCTTTGTGTACTCCTCTTTATTCCACGGTACCTTGATTGCTTATGCGATTGAAAAAGAGCGCTTGGCCAAGTTTGGTCATGGCCCTTTGTGGTGGCGTGGTCGCGTGTTTCCCGCTGTGTTAAGCGTTGTCACATGGGTATCTGTGTTTTGTTATATTGCCGGCCCTATGGGAATTGTGTATCTCGCAGCGACTGAGGCGCTCACGCTGCTTGTGCTTGGCGGGTTTAATTACACGCAGCACTACGGTATCGTGCGCGTACCCGGCACGCCGTTGTTGCCCCATCATTCATGGAACCATTTGAATACGTTTAGCCGGGCCATTACGTTTGAGATTTCCAACCACTCCGAGCACCATCTGGATCCGGATAAAGCCTACGAGTTGTTGAAAACCTATCCAGAAGCGCCGCAAATGCCTAGTATCGTGCTGTGCTTTTTAGCGTCATTCATTCCTCCATTGTGGGAAAAGAAAATTGCATATCCGTTACTTAAAAATTGGGATATGAATTATGCAAGCCCGGCAGAACAGCGCCTGGCGATGGACGAAAATGCGCGTGCTGGTTGGCCGCTATGGATTGATACCGCTGCTGCGTAATTCTTTGCTTTTCGAAAGGCCTTGCCATGGCAAGGCCTTTTTTTACGCGTATTCGTTCGGATCAGGATCGAGCATTTGCTCAAGAGCCCGTATGCCATCCTTCA
>JAYTIQ010000224.1:0-3125 GCA_043731705.1 Rugosibacter sp. | reverse complement strand
CAGGTGAGAAAACGCAGTAGCCCGGCATCAGTTTCGGCCATATGGGTTTCTGGTAAATGGTCAGTGGCGCTCATCAGAAATAACCTTCTTTCTTGCGTTGTTCCATGGAAGCTTCCGAGGTCTGGTCATCCAGCCGCGTTGCGCCGCGTTCGGTAATCGTGGTGCTGGCGGTTTCCAGAATGATTTTTTCCAGCGTGTCGGCGTCAGATGCTACGGGCGCGGTGCAGGTCACATCGCCCAGCGTACGAAAGCGCACCATCATTTGCTCGATAGCCTCGCCCGGATTGGCAGGAGTAAGTTCCGTCACCGGCTGCAACAGCCCACTACGCCGCACGATGGGACGCTGATGTGAAAAATAGATGGCAGGTATCTCAAGCTGCTCGCGGCCGATGTATTGCCATACGTCCAGCTCCGTCCAGTTGCTGATGGGAAAGGCACGGATATTTTCGCCCTTATGCACGCGGGCATTAAACAAATCCCATAATTCTGGGCGCTGGTTTTTCGGATCCCACTGGCCGAACTCGTCACGGAAGGAAAAAATCCTTTCCTTGGCGCGCGCTTTTTCTTCGTCGCGCCGTGCGCCGCCAATGCAGCAGTCAAAACCGAATTCTTCAATCGCTTCCAGCAGCGTCACCGACTGATGCTTGTTGCGTAATTCATCGGGCGATTTCAACACCACGGTGCCGCGTTTCATGGAGTCTTCAACCGAGCGCACAATCAAGCGTTCGCCCAACTGCGCTGCACGGTAGTCGCGAAACGCCAGCACTTCGGGGTAGTTGTGCCCGGTGTCAATGTTGAGCAAGGGAAAAGGAAAGCGCCCCGGGCGAAAGGCTTTTTCTGCCAGGCGCAGCAAGACGATGGAATCCTTGCCGCCGGAAAACAGCAGCGCGGGGTTGGCGCATTGGCCGGCCACTTCGCGCAGGATGTAAATGGCTTCAGACTCCAGCCAATCCAGATGCGAGAGCGTGTGCTTAGACAATGGAGCAAGGTTGCTCATGAGGGTGTCCCTTCTTTAACAATGCGTTGCAGGCGGCCATCCACCATATGCAGGCCGCACTCTTTAGTTTGTGGATTTTCCCACCACCAGCGGCCAGCGCGAATGTCTTCGCCGGGTTCAATTGCCCGCGTACAGGGCGCGCAGCCTATGCTGGGGTAGCCTTGGTCGTGCAGGGCATTGTAAGGCACGTTGTGCGCGTGGATATACGCCCACACTTCTTCTTCCGTCCAGTCGGCCAACGGGCTCACTTTAACCAAGCCGTTGGCTGCGTCCGGCGCGATGGGGGCAACGTTTGTACGCGTAGCCGATTGCGCAGCACGCAAGCCTGTCACCCAGGCGCCTTTGCCAGCCAGCACGCGCTGCAAGGGTTCGACTTTACGCGCATGGCAGCAGGCCTTGCGCGCTTCGATGCTGTCGTAAAAGCCATTGATGCCGTAGCGGATCACACAGGCTTCCACGTCTTCGGGGCGCGGAAAAATAAGCTGAATGCGCTGGCCGTAATGCTTTTCCGCCGTGGCAATCAAGGCATAGGTTTCCGCAGGCAAACGGCCGGTGTCGAGCGAGAAAATGCCTATGGGCAATTGCTCGCGCCAGATCAAGTCGGTGAGCAGCATGTCTTCAGCGCCCAGGCTATTGGCAAAAACCACCGGCGCGTGGTTTTTCACGGCTGAGCGCAGCAGGGCAACGACAACCGCCGCTTTGTCGGTGACGGTAGCGAGCAAGTCAGGATTCACAGGTTTATTCGGCATGATGTTTAAAGCGGCTTAGGCTGTGCGACGACGGAACAAAGGCAAGGGTTGATCGACCGCACCTTGGTACACCTCAGGAAAGTCATTCAGTGATTGCAAGGCTTCTTCCGCATTTTGCTCCGGCGGCAATAAAAACGCATTAAACCCGACGCGACGCAAATAGAACAGCTGGTCGCGGCCGATATTGCCCACAGCGCGCAGCTCGCCTTGATAAGCATAACGCTCGCGCAACAGACGGGCAGTGGAGTAGCCACGGCCATCAATGAATTTGGGGAATTCAACCGCAATCAAGGCGAAGCGATGCACATCATGCGCGATGTCTTCAACGCGAAAAGTCGGCGCTAGCGAGACGGCGATATCGTGCAAACGCTCCGTGCGCGCGAGCAACGCATCGCGCTGAGCCAGCCATACGGGCGCGGGAATGACGGCGCGGCCAGCAGGAATGACAAGAGCAGCCGCATCGTCCGCTGTGGCATCGTCGCCAATGACCACCGTTTGCCAGTTGTCGTCAGCAATCAGCTGGCCGTCTTTGATGAGTTGCTTAGACATGGGCGGGCTCTCCGGCGGTTTCATTTTTGCGATAGGCCGCTTCGCGGAAAGGCGGCAGGCCCAAGCGGGCGACGGCTTCGCCAAAGGATTCATCTTCCTGGCGCAGCGCAAGATAGGTGGTAATCATGCGTTCGATTACATCCGGAATTTCAGCAGCGGCAAACGAGCGGCCGATTACTTCGCCAATTCGTGCGTCATTGCCCTGCGCGCCGCCCAGCGTAATTTGATACCACTCTTCGCCCTTTTTATCGACGCCCAGAATGCCAATCGCGCCCAGGTGATGGTGGCCGCAGGAATTCATGCAGCCAGAAATATTGAGTTCCAGGTCGCCAATGTCGAACAGATAATCCAGGTCGCTAAAGCGCTCGTGGATAGCTGCCGCGATGGGCAGAGATTTGGCATTCGCCAACGAGCAAAAGTCGCCGCCGGGGCAGACGATCATGTCCGCCAAGAGGCCGATGTTGGCGCTCGCCAACCCCGCTGCCTTGGCTTTTTGCCACACCGCATATAAATCCTTTTGCGGCACGTCCGAGAGCACAAGATTTTGCTCGTGCGCTACGCGCAGTTCGCCAAAGCTGTATTCATCCGCCAGGTCGGCGGTGGTTTGCATTTGCGCAACGGAAGCATCGCCCGGTGCTGCGCCTGGTGTTTTGAGCGATAGCGTGACGGCGGCATAACCGGGCACTTTGTGCGTATGCACGTTGCGCTCAAGCCAGCGGGCAAAGGCTTTATCGCTGGCCTGTTCGTTCTTTTGCGCGGCGATGCCGGCTAAATCAGCAGCTGTGAATTGTTCATAAGACGGCGCAGAAAACTGCTTGGCAACACGCGCT
>JAYTIQ010000223.1:0-5043 GCA_043731705.1 Rugosibacter sp. | reverse complement strand
CTTCACGGCTTATAGCTTTATTAGGTCAATGATGATGGCCCGAGTGTTTTTGCAGCTCGAGCGTTGCCGCGCTTTTGCTTTCTGGCCTGTTAATGTCGTTGCGGTCATCATGACTGTCATGTCCACCATGTCCACCATGGCCCCCGTGACCGAACATATGCATCACGAGCATCCCGACAACGAACAACAGCCAAACCCAGTTTTGCGAAAACCATTCCATGATTTGCTCCTTTACCTAATTTGACTTTCGATTGGCGCGAGATGTTGGGATTGATAAATATCCGCCCGCGTCAACGGCAATGCGGGCAGCCCTCCACCTCGTTTTGAAGCAAGTATTTGATACACACCGATTGCACCATTCTCAAATTGCACAGCACAACCGGCCATATAAAGTCGCCACACGCGATATCTCGCTTCGCTGACATGGCTTAGCGCCTCTGCCCGACGTGCCTCAAGACGGCGTACCCAGTGGCGTAGCGTCATCGCGTAATGCGGACGTAGCGCTTCTACATCGGATATTTCGAAACCGTTAAGCTCCATTTCGCGTTGAACGTTGCTCACGCAATCGAGCTCGCCATCAGGGAAGACATAGCGTTGAATAAATTCGGTGCCGACGGTTTTACGTTTGCCGGTTTCGGTTTCGTTGTCGGTGATCCCATGGTTTAGAAATAGACCGCCTGGCTTGAGCACTCGATCCACGGCGCGGAAATAGACCGGCAGATTCTTGAGGCCAACATGCTCAAACATGCCGACGCTTGATACTTTGTCGTAAAGCGCATGAGCGGGGAGATCCCGATAGTCGCGCAATTCAACGGTTACCTGTTTCTCAAGTCTCAGATCGTAAATTTTGGTTTGAGCATATTCAAATTGCGCTTTGCTCAATGTGATGCCGTGCGCTTCGACGCCATAATTTTTTGCGGCCCAGCAAATCAGCGCACCCCAGCCACAGCCAATATCCAGCAATCGTTCTCCGGTTTTTAGCCGCAACTTTCGGCAAATGTGGTCAAGTTTATTACGCTGCGCCTGCTCCAAAGTCTCACTGGGATTTATGAAATAAGCGCATGAATAAACCATCTCGTCGTCAAGCCACAGCCGGTAGAATTCATTGGATACATCATAGTGAAAAGCGATGGCGTGACGGTTAAGCGCTTTTGAGTGCCCGCCCGATAGGCGCGCACGCATTGGCGATGAACTGCGCATTGATTTGATTCCGTCTTTCGCCACTGACGCACCGTTGCTGCGGAACGTGACCGCAGCCAACATTGAGAGGCGATCGCGTACCGATAACGTCAGTGATTGCAAATGCGTCTTTTGCGTCAACAACGCATACAAATCACCTTCGACATCAATTTCTCCGTAAAAATAGGCTTCGGCTAGCCGAAGTAGATCAGGATGCCAAGCCAAATGGCGCAGCAGCCCGGCGGCATGAATAACAACTGTCGCAACCGGGCTGTCTCGCCCAAGTGAAATCACATGGCCGTCCCAAAAGCGCACGCCAAGACTGCCGGTGTAGCCGCTAAACAATCGGTCAAAAACGCGCTTAACGTTCTGCGAATCAAGGTTGGGTTGCTGAACCGAGACGGTGGTTGTGTTCATTTGGTTCGGCTCCCGAGTGTTATGCAGGTTTAATTACAACAACCGCTCTTACCCTGCGGTTTCTGCGCGGTACTCTCGCTACCGAGACCATAGCCTGCACCCTGCACAGCCGATTTGAGCTGCTCGTGAGTGGCGATATGTTCGTCGTAGCGAACCGAGGCCTCATGATCGGGCAGCGAGACGACAACATCGTGGACGCCGTTCACTGCCTTCAGCGCATGCGCGACTTTGCTAGAGCAGCCATCGCAAGTCATGCCTGTTATGTTTAAAAGTTCATTTTTCATATTGATGCCTCTTTTAGTTGGATTGAATAAAACTACACAGGAAAACTTCGCAATTTATTGATCCGCTTGGCGTGCGGTGCAAAATAAACTGGTGACGGTAACGGGTCGCGAGTCACTTGCTGTCGCGCTCAAGTTTGGTTTTGCGCTCCTCATACTCGACCGTTGTCACCTCGCCCGACGCATACCGTCGTTGCAACACTTCAAGCGCCGTTTCACGCCGCCGACTAATTGTTACAGGAGTGATGGGCGTAAAAATCATCACCATCAGCGCCACCCAAAAAAACCACCAAAAAAAATGCATTCCCCAAAAACTCCAGCCACCGTAATCCATGATTTATCTCCTGGTTGAACTACAAATATTTCTATTTATCAACTTGCTCATTGCGCTACAACAGCACCGGCTTGTCCGGTAATTCGTTCTGACTCGCACCAACAGCGGGGAAATGGTTTATGAGATGTTTCGTTACTGCTCTAATCCCGCTAAGGACGCCCGCTTCATATTTCTTTTGTTTAAACGCCGTTTCCATCTCGCGACAAATCTTGTCCCATTCATGGCAGCCAACCCTGTCATGAAGCCCGCGATCGGCAATGATTTCCACATGACGATCAGCCAGCAAAAGATAAATAAGCAGGCCATTGTTATGCTGCGTATCCCATATTCGAAGATGCGAAAAGACATCAAGTGCACGTTCTTTTGTGGACTGTCCGTTGAAGAGTGGCGAACCATCTAATGCGCCCTCAACCACGAACCGGATCTCGCCGATGTGGGACGATTCGCTTGCTTTAATTGCCTCCTCGATTGCTGTGATTGCTGGCTGAGGGAACAGTCGATGTACTTTCCACTGCGTTGTGAACAAGTGTTTTACGACGCGTGCGATATTCATAGTTACCATCTCCCCGACGCGCCGCCGCCGCCAAAACCACCACCGCCCCCACCGAAACCGCCCCCGCCAACTCCGCCAAGACCACCACCGAAGCCGCCATAGAATCCGCCACGATGGCCGCTCAAAGCTCGACCACTGATTCCACCGCTGAGGAGCGTGAAGGCGAGAGCGATCACGCCCGAAACCACCGCGACCGATATTGCGCCCGCAAATAGCCAGGCACCAATCGCAACGGCACCGCCCGTAACAATTGCGCTGGGAACCTTACCCAATACGGCACGCAGCGCCCCGCCAACGATCAACGCCAGAATAAAAATGACGGGAATGTATTGCTGGATACTGCCAATATTGCCTCGGGCATTCGTTTTCGGTGCAGGCAGCGGCTCGCCATCAACAACGCGAATGATCTGCTCCACGCCTGCGCTGATACCACCATAAAAATCATTGGCTTGAAAGCGCGGCAAAATAGTGTCGCTGATAATACGCTTGCTGGTAGCATCGTTAAGCGCACCTTCAAGACCATAGCCCACCTCAATGCGCACAGCGCGGTCGTTTTTAGCGACAACAAGGATCGCGCCATCATCTACTTTTGTTCGTCCCAGCTTCCACAGATCTACAACCCTCAACGCATACTGCTCAATCGTTTCTGGCGCAGTGGTAGAAACGATCAGAAGGGCAAACTGGCTGCCTTTTTTGGCTTCAAACGCCTGAAGCGTTTGTTCTAATGTCGCCTTCTCGCTGACGCTCAGCGTGGCAGTCAGGTCATTGACGCGCGCTTGCAACGGCGGCACAGCGACCTGTGCGACGGATAGAAAAGATGCACAGGCTAAGAGCGCGATAAGTGCGGGCCTGACAAGGTGCACCTTAGTCACTTTACTACTCCGGCAGGCGAACCTTGGGGCTGGATCGGCAATGGTGCCAAATCCACTTTTGGCGCGACAGATATTTCTTTTTCATTGCCCACTGCGAAGCTTGGTTTGGCTTTGTATCCGAACGCCATCGCCGTCAGGTTGGAAGGAAACGAGCGCGCAGTTATATTAAATTCTTGTACCGATTTGATGTATCGGTTACGCGCGACGGCGATTCGATTTTCAGTACCCTCCAATTGGGCCTGAAGCTCACGGAAATTCGCGTCTGATTTTAACTGCGGATAATTCTCCGATACGACCAAGAGCCTGGAAAGTGTGCTCTTCAGTTCGGCCTGAGCAGCCTGAAATTTAGCAAATGCCTCAGGATTGTTAACAAGATCCGCCGTGGCCTGAATGCCGCCAACTTTGGCGCGCGCATTGGTAACGCCAAGCAAAACATCCTTCTCCTGCACCGCAAATCCCTTGACGACATTTACCAGATTTGGAATCAAGTCGGCCCGACGCTGATATTGGTTGATCACCTCCGCCCAACTCGCCTTAATAACCTCTTCGTTACTTTGCAATGTGTTGTAACCACAGCCCGTTAAACCAAGCAGAGCCACCGTTGCAAATGATGTCAATAATTTACGCATTTCAGTTATCCAATCTATTGAAAATAGTTGTCGCTGCCTAAAATAGATTAATGTCTAAATAAATTTTCTATTTGATGTTTATCAAACATGAATGATGTTCAAAAAATCAAAACGATCCGGTGCTCAAAAAAGCCTCGTGCGGCGCTCCTCTAAGCGTTCGGGAGAGCGCAACGTCGATTGCAATAGGTCAATTTGTCTGAAACGACACGCTTTATCGATTGATCTACCACCGCAGGCAATTGAAGGGTATGGCCAATTGCGTTGGCGATTTAAATTGCCAAGTATCAATCCCTCTACCTCATCGATATTAATCAGGCGTCGGGAGGAGCATCGGCACCTTACCGGCAAGAAACCGATTTCGGACGTACTGTTAGATCAACAGGCGCTGAGTGCGCAGATAAATACGCCAAAGGGGTGGCGGCGGATGGTAATCGCGGGAAGGCAGATTTACTGAGCGCGTGACGTCGAGTGGCGCAACAGTTAACTGCACGTTTGACAATACGCAGCCAGCGCGCAGTTGATCACTTGTAAACGCGAAATACTCGCCTGAACTGGGTGCGCCAAGATCTAGCGCAGAACCACAATCTGAAGCGGGCTCTTGGTGGGAGTGGTCAGCGCCTACGCTATGCGGCGTATCATTTAATCCGGTTGAACCGTGAACATGACCGTCTAGCGCCTCTGCAAGCGCATCACAGCAAGGAAATAACGCTGTGTTGAGCCAGAATGCGATCCACCCAAACATTAACATGGTGTGCAAAAATTTTCGGCGCGTTGCCAC
>JAYTIQ010000222.1:0-4228 GCA_043731705.1 Rugosibacter sp. | reverse complement strand
CAGTGGGGAATACCGTGACCTGATCGACATCCAGCAGGAAGGTGACACATGCCGTGCCGTGTTTCGCGAACGGCGTGCCGTGTATGACGCCGATGTGCTACCGCGGTATATCGTGTTTCCGTTTTGAAGAGGCAAGAAAGATAAGTTTAAATGGCGGATATTTACTGACAGGCTAGATGTTAATTGACACCCGCAGAGTTAGATTTAGTAAAAGGAGCTTGTAAAAAATAACAAGAGGAGAATTAGATGAATGCATCTAATTGTGCACAAACGCTTGAAGAAAATGGCAAAGTCAGCACAAAGGAAATCAGTTTGAAAGGTATTCCATTTAAACCGGAGATGATTGGTGAAATGGTTCAGCCTGAGCGGGTTCACAGCCGTTTATTTACAGATCCAGAGATATTTGAACTTGAAATTCAGCGGATTTTCTACAGTACATGGGTATGTGTAGGCCATGAGGGCGAGGTGCCCGATTCGGGGGATTTTCGGCTAAGCATGATAGGCCACCAGCCTATCATTGTGACAAGAGATGCAGACAATAGCGTCAATGTGTTTTTTAACGCCTGCCGCCATCGAGGGGTTACAGTTTGTCAGGAGGAGCGCGGTAATGCACGTAGCTTTACCTGCGCTTACCATGGTTGGACTTATGACTTGAAAGGTCATTTGACTGCGGTACCCTACAGAGAGGGACAAGCTAAATTTTTCCAACGAGAGGATCACGCACTACATAAAGTACCTCGTGTGGAAATGCACGCAGGGTTTATTTTTGCAAGCGTTAATCTAGACGTAATTCCCCTGGCCCAACATCTGGGCAGAAGCGCGAAATTGTTGAGTGACTTTGTCGATCTTTCTCCCACTGGCCGTCTGATGGTTAAAAGTGGTGTGCACAAGTTTCGTTATCCTGGAAACTGGAAAGCCCAGGTAGAAAATTCAGTCGACGGCTACCATGCGATTATGACGCATGGTTCATTTATGGGGGCTGTACTTCATCAGCGATTGGGGCGAGATGTTTCCAGTATGGTCAGCGGAAGTTCTCCGACACAATCGCGTGGTTTGGTTGGTGGGCATGGCATGTTGGATTTCCGGATGGTTGATCGTTCAAGTATTCTTGGTGCCAAGAATTCTGATTTACCTATTCACTTGGTGAAATACCAAAAGCAAGTGCAAGATCGTCTTGGTGTTGAAGAAGGAAACCGTGTCTTGCGCAGTAATGGTGGTGATGGATACAACTTGCTTGTTTACCCAAATCTATTCTTGATTGGTGTGCATATTCGGATGATCCAGCCTCTGGCTGTCAATCAAACAGAGGTTTCATGCTACCCAACCTTGCTTGAAAATGCGCCAGATGAGATTAATCTTGCAAGGTTGCGGTCGCATGAGGATTTTTATGGTCCGGCAAGCTTTGGTCAGCCGGATGATATGGAAATGTTTATTCGTCAAAGTGAAGGTCTAAAGGTGGAGGCTTTGGAGTGGCTGCTTTATGATCGAGGCATGGATCGTGAACAGACCGATGAGGATGGTACGTTCTCCCAATTGACTGACGAGACAGCCCACCGCGCGTTATGGGCGCACTATCGCCGTTTAATGATGAGATCGACATGAAGAGCGACACAAAAGTAACGGATTTGAATTTTCTCGCCAGTGTTGAGCAGTTTCTTTATGAAGAAAATGAACTGCTGGATGAGCAGCGTTATGACAAATGGGTGGAAATGTTCACGCCAGATGCTGTTTATTGGGTGCCATCAAACAGCGACAAAACAGACCCGATGCGCCATGTGTCGTTGATTTATGATGATGTGCGACGTATTCGTGAGCGTATTGCGCGGGCAGATAGCGGCATGTTCTGGTCGCAAGACCCACCGACACGAACCACTCGTTTGATTGGCAATGTGCTGGTGTTTGCAGAGGAATCAGGTTACAGAGTTCTAGCCAAGCTTGTACTAATTGCTGTTCGACGGGGCGAGACCCAGACTCTCTCTGGTACCTGTCGATATCAATTAGTTAACTTAGACGGCAAGTTGCTTATCAAGCGAAAGGAAGTGGTCTTGGCGCAAAACGATTTACCGCAAATTAACCTGACATTTTTGGTTTGAAAGATAGAATATAAAAAATTGGCCCTGCAAAGTGGTTCAATTTCTATTCTGAAGTTAATGAAAGAGATGATGATGAACATAGTGGAAAAATTATCGGATATTCAGCAACAGGGAACACCGCTTGCCGATTTGGATAGTTTTAATTGGCAGGGTGCTACCGCATTGGAAACGCAATGGCGAGTGGAGCGATTCCTTAGCCGTTATGCAGCTTGTATAGATGATGATGCATTGGAGAGCTGGCCGAATTTTTTCGCGACAGATGCTTGCCGCTACGAAATCATCACACGAGAAAATGCGGAGCGTGGCATGCCATTGGCTTTGATGTTTTGCACCAGCCAAGGCATGCTGGTTGACCGCATTATTTCCTTGCGTCAGGCAAATATTTTCCCCCAACGCTGGTATCGGCATATTGTTTCGAATGTCCTGATTCAGTCAGTAGATAAAGACAGTCTGCATGTGCAAAGCAACTATGTGGTGTTGCAGACCCGCCGTAACGGGAAAACAGATATTTTTAACACTGGAAAATATCTCGATCGTATCGTGATGCGCGATGGTGAATTGAAATTTGCTGAAAAGCATGTTCTTGTCGATACACATCGAGTAGACACTTTGCTTGTCACCCCTATCTGAAGGAGCTCATCATGAACGCACCTATGGCACCATTCAATAAACCTTGGGTAAGCAGCCCGGATGGTTTTCGTGTTCCGTATGAAGTTTTTACTGACCAATCCTATTACGATAAAGAGCAAGAAAAAATTTTTCGTGGCGAGACCTGGTCATTTGTCGGCCTGGAAGCCGAGTTACCCAACAAGGGCGACTTTAAAGCCACTGCCATTGGTGACACACCTGTCATTGTGACGCGTGACCAAGCCGGCCAGATTCGTGTATTTAAAAATCGCTGTGCGCATCGCGGGGCGCTTTTAGTACGTGAGCCGCGCGGTAATGTGAAATCATTTGATTGCGTTTATCACCAATGGTCGTTCGATCTCACCGGCACGCTACGTGGCGTGCCTATGCGTCGCGGTGTGCGCGGCCAGGGAGGTATGCCAGCTGAGTTTGACATGGCGAATTTTGGGCTGGATGCACTGCGCGTCGAAACCCTGAATGGCGTTATTTTTGCCAGTTTTTCGAGCACAGTTGAGCCGCTAATTGATTATCTCGGCGAAGAAGTTGTCGCTACAATCCAAAGGATTTTCAATCGCCCGATTCGGATCATGGGTGATCAGCGCCAGTATGTTCATGGTAACTGGAAGCTCTATGCTGAAAACACGCGAGACCCCTATCATGGAAGTTTGTTGCATCTGTTTCATAACACCTTTGGTCTTTATCGGGCAACGCAAGCCGGCACAACGCACATGGATGCTTCAAAGCGGCATTCGGTTATAAAAGTTGTTGCAACAGCTGCCCCCGCGAGCGAAAGTGAAGATAAAGAAGTTTATAAAGATGTGCGCTCTTACAACACCGATTTTCACTTGCAAGACCCAAGCATTCTCGCGGGCAGAAAAGAATTCGATGACGGTTCAACACTCATCATCAATGCCATTTTCCCGAACCTGCTCTTGCAGCAGATTGCCAACACCTTGGCAGTGCGCCAATCGGTGACCTACGCGCCGGATGCGTTCGAGATTGTCTGGACCCTCTTCGGTTATGCGGATGACGATGAAGAAATGCAGATGATTCGCATGAAGCAATCTAACTTGATCGGGCCTGCAGGTTTGATTTCGATGGAAGACGGTGAAGCGGTCGAGATCGTGCAGGAGGCCGTGGTGCGTGATGGCAAGAAAACGTCACTGCTTGCCATGGGTGGCGGGCGCGCTGAGAATGTTGAACACATGATTACCGAAGCTCCGATTATTGGGTTTTGGGAAAATTATTGTCGCTATCTGGGCATCACGCAGAGCCGGACGGAGTAACTTATATGACATAAAAAGTCGGCACCCCAAGGGTACTTCCTACGGGGCGCGCTGATGATACGGCGCTAACCCTTAAGCTGACATCCAAAGATCAGCAATTATTAAAAATAAACACTTAAGAGGAGTGAATGACAATGTCAAAGTATCAGGCGGGAACCTACACAGGTGAATCCCCGCACGTATGGCCTGCCAAGCTGAATCAAGTTCCCAAGGAAATCTTTG
>JAYTIQ010000221.1:0-8794 GCA_043731705.1 Rugosibacter sp. | reverse complement strand
GCAAGGAATAACCGCTCATGACCAGCAGTTCTAGCGCATTATCAAAGCTTGCCGAATCCGATTGGCCATCAATGATCAGCGGCCATAATTTTTCTAGATCGTCACCCAGCCATTTCGAGCTCATCGCCCCCTGCCGTGCAGCCATCCAATTGATATTGCCGCGCACCGTGTTAATTTCACCATTGTGCGCAATCATGCGGAACGGATGCGCAAGATCCCACGTAGGAAACGTATTGGTTGAAAAACGCTGATGCACCAAAGCTATGGCAGATATCAAGCGCTCGTCTTGCAGATCAATGAAATAACTGCCCACTTGGTCGGCAAGCAACATGCCTTTGTAGACAATGGTTCGTGAGGATAGTGACGCGATGTAAAACTGGTTGATATCACCTAGCTTCAAGTGACGCACTTCATGTTCGACACGCTTTCTAATGACAAAAAGCTTGCGCTCAAATATTTCTTGATCGAGGCACCCATCACTGCGCCCGATGAAAACCTGGCGCACGACGGGTTCAATATCTTTAGCGGCTTGAGCAAGCCCCGAATTATCTCGAGGCACATCTCGCCAACCCAAATAATTTTGTCCTTCTTCATGGATAACACGCGCTATCACAGATTCGCAGGCAGCACGTCCGTTGATTGACTGCGGCAAAAACACATTGCCACAGGCATATTCCCCGGCTACGGGGAGTTCAATATCCTGAGCCAATGCTTCTTCACGCAAGAAAAGATCGGGGAGTTGCAGCAAAATTCCTGCACCATCACCCAATAGCGGGTCATATCCCGTAGCACCACGGTGCTCAAGGTTGCTAAGTATCTGTAAACCCTGCTTGACAATCGCATGGCTTTTGCAGTTTTTAATATGTGCCACGAAACCGACACCGCAGGCATCGTGCTCTCGGATAGGATCGTAAAGACCTTGGCGTTGGGGGAATACCATCTTGTCATTCCTCGGAAATGCAGTCGGCAAAAAAGGCCGGGGGGAATCTGCTCCCCAGCCTTGGATAGACCGTCTTTAAAAAAGGCGGCGGAACTGATAAATATACCGTCAAAACCCCTCGAACTCAATATGTCCAAGCACAAAAATCGTTTTTATTCGTCACCCACCAAAAATAATCGTCGATGCTCTTTTACGGCGTAACGGTCGGTCATCCCGGCGATATAGTCGGCTGTCGCACGTGACAAACTTTCTGTCGTGGCAATTTGTTGGTATTGCGGTGGTAGCAAGCGCGGTTCTGCCATAAAAGCGGCAAACAGCTCACGAATAATCCGCTGCGCTTTTGTGGTCATGCGCACCACTTGGTAATGGCGATAAAGCTGTTCGCGTAAAAACGCCTTCAGCGCTCGATTTTCGGCATACATGGCTGCCGAAAACCCAATTAGTACCGGTGCAACAAGAACATCCTGTAATGTCTTGGGTGCCGCATGGGAAATTCGTCGGCCAGACTCGTTAAGCAAGTCAGTCACTTGCGCATCAATGATGCGCCGAATGGTTTCATGAATCCGCCGTCGACCGATGATGTCAGGAAAAACCTGATCAACCTCGGCAAGGTGGCGACTGAACAAACTAACGTCTTGCAACTGCTCCAGGGTGATAAAACCCGAGCGCAAACCATCGTCAACATCATGGTTGTTGTACGCAATTTCATCTGCAAGATTGCATATTTGTGCTTCAAGCGAAGGTTGTTGCCCCTTTAAAAACCGCTGACCCAGCTCGCCCAGGGTACACGCATGCGCAGGCGAACAGTGTTTAAGGATGCCTTCACGCGTCTCAAACATGAGGTTCAAGCCATCAAACCTGCCGTAGTGCTGCTCTAGTTGCTCAACGATACGCAGCGACTGGAGGTTATGCTCAAACCCTCCGTACCCCTGCATGCATTCGTTTAACGCATCTTGCCCAGCGTGGCCAAAGGGGGTATGACCAAGATCATGCGCCAGGGAAATCGCCTCTGCCAAATCATCATTCAAGCGTAATGCTCGGGCAATCGAGCGTGCAATCTGGGCAACCTCGATGCTGTGCGTCAGCCGTGTACGAAATAGATCGCCTTCATGATTCACAAAAACCTGGGTTTTATATTCGAGCCGTCGAAAAGCGGTGGAATGCACAATGCGGTCGCGATCGCGCTGAAACTCGCTGCGCGCATTAGGCTGCGGTTCGTTGATCTTGCGCCCGCGACTCGCCGCATCGGTTACCGCATATAAAGCAAGCTCACTCATGGCAACACGCTTTGATAGCTGCAAGGATATCTGCATGCCCTGCATCGCTCGTGGTGACAGCACTTCCAATGGATTTAAGCAACACTAACCGCAGGCGCCCATCGATCACTTTTTTATCATGCGCCATGAATTCAAGATACTGCTCGGCGCCCAGCACGGGGCCGCATACCGGCAGGCCAGCGCGCTGCAAAAGGCTCCGCACGCGATCAACATCAGCCGCTGACAACCAACCCAGACGACGCGATAATTCTGCTGCCATGACTGTCCCGGCAGACACCGCTTCACCATGCAGCCAGTTGCCATACCCCATGCCAGATTCGATAGCATGGCCGAAAGTATGGCCTAGATTGAGCAAGGCACGGCCACCTTCTTTAGCGGTTTCAAACTCATCATCCGCCACTACCTCCGCTTTATTACGGCAGGATCGTTCAATGGCGTAGGCCAGTGCTTCATCATCGCGCGCTATTAAGCGATCCATATTCGCTTCTAGCCATTCAAGAAATGGCAAATCGCGTATCAAGCCATACTTGACAACTTCAGCCAGCCCCGCAGAAAGCTCGCGCGCGGGCAAAGATCGTAAAGTGAGCGTGTCTGCCACAACCAGCTTGGGTTGCCAGAAGGCACCCACCATATTCTTGCCACGTGGATGATTGATGCCTGTTTTGCCACCCACCGATGAATCCACTTGCGAGAGCAAGGTGGTGGGAATTTGTATAAAAGGCACCCCTCGCTGATAGGTCGCCGCCGCAAACCCCGCAAGATCACCGACCACGCCTCCCCCTAATGCGATCAGCGTCGTACCACGGTCGCAATGCGCGGCTAACAAGCCATCATAAATCACGTTGAGAGACTCCCAATTCTTGAATTGCTCACCATCGGGCAGAATAATCGCCGTCACACCAACGCCGACTTTTTCCAGCGAAGTCACCACCCTGTTCAAGTAGAGCGGCGCAACGGTTGTGTTGCTAATCACTGCAACTCGTGGCCCACGCAAATAGGGTTGCAGATTTTCTGCATTTTGCAGCAAATCGTTACCGATCAAAATCGGATAGCTCCGCTCGGCTAAAGCGACTTTCAAGCAGCGCATCGTTTGCGTAACTCCCGTTCAACTTGCGTTACCAGATAAGAAACGCTACCACCCCCACTGGTCATCACCAGATCGGCTACATCCTGGTAAATAGGGTCGCGCTGTGTGAACAACTCTTCAATTCTCATCATGGGATTGGCTACCTGGAGCAGTGGACGGTTTGCATCATGGCGCGTTCGATCAAACAAAATGCGTGGCGCTACCCGAAGATAAACAACCAGCCCGCTTTTTTTTATCGCCTCACAATTTTCCGGCCTAAGAACCGCACCACCACCCGTTGCCACAATCAAGTTGGATTGATTAGCCAAATCAGCAATCACACGAGCCTCTTGCTCTCGAAAGCTCGCTTCGCCTTGAGTCTCGAAGATCGCCGAAATCTTGACGCCAGCGCGCACTTCAATTTCATGATCAGCATCAATAAACTGACGGTGCAGACGGCGCGCCAACTGCCTGCCTACCGTTGTTTTACCGGCACCAGGCATACCCACCAGATAAATGTTATCGCTAGAATTCACCGTTGAATTGTATCAGCGGTATCAGCACAAAATATAAGGGGCCACTAGAGAGTGGCCCCTTATATTTTGTGCCTTGGCACCAGACTATCGTTGCGCTAAAGAATCCGTCACGATACGCGGGGTTACAAATATCAACAACTCAGAACGATTTTGCTGGCGGGTTTTAGCTTTGAACAGAAACCCCACGTAGGGCAAATCACCCAAGAATGGCACACGCTCTTCCGAGCTAATATCATTATCACGGGCAAATCCACCAATAACCACCGTGCCCCCATTTTCGACGATCACATTGGTATTCAATGTGTTGGTATCCAGGCTACCCGTCGTGACATTGGTGATCGTGCCTTTCTCAATCTTCAACTCCATGCTGATTTTGTTATCCGGCGTGATCGACGGAGTAACCTCTAAAGTCAGCGGTGCAGAATAGGTCTGGTAAATTGGCAAGCCCGTTTGAGCATTCACACCCACAAGCAACGTCACCTGTTGCGTGTTGTTTATTTTGGCAACTTTACGGTTCTGCGTCACCACGCGTGGCGCAGAAACCGTTTTATTTTTATCATCTGCCTCTGCTGCCAAAAGCTCCAGGGACAGCAACCGGGTCGCGGCATTATTGAACAGCATCAGATTGATCGCTGTAGTGCCATTAGCCGTGAAATTAGTACCGAACCCTTGTGTTGTGGTGCGGATTAACGAGGGCGTTGCAGGTGCACCAAAGGCATTGACATTACTAAACCCGCCACTACTTGCAGTGCCCAATGAAGCTTTAACACCACCACCAAGCGAGGTCACTGCGTTGCCAAAATACTTTAAGCGCACTCCCAAAGCAGTTGAAAAGCCCGTCGATGCCTCAACAATACGGGCCTCGATCATCACTTGCTTGGGCGGAACATCTACATTACGAATAACCTCTCGCACAGCTTCAACAACCGTTGCGATATCCCGGATAAACAACTTTTGGGTCAAGTCATGTGTTGCCATACTGCCACGTGGCGAAAGCATTCCACCACTATTAACTTTCTTTGGGGCAGAAGGATCAGCACTATTCGGTGCAGCTGTACCACCTGCCTGGGTAACGTTTGCCTGAATCAAAGCCGCCAGATCTGCTGGTTTGACATAATTCAACGTAAAGGTCTCGGATACTAGTGGAGCCGTATCCGCAGCCCGTGCCTCTTCATCCGCCAAATCCTGATCCCGTTTTTGCAGCGCTGCCCTGTCACCGAACACAATGACATCGTTACGTACCCGCATCGCCGCATTGACTTGCGTCATGATGATATCAAGCGCTTGGTCATAAGGCAGATTATCCAGATTAGCCGTCACACGACGGCCATTCAATGAGGGATCAATCAGTACATTTTTACCGGATATTTCAGCCAGCGTGCGCAGTACCATGGCCGCATCTGCATCATAAAAATTAATGGATACTTTTTTACCCTGCTGTCCCGTTTGCACCAGCTTGTTGGCTTCGTCTGCTGGAATCGATTTAATTTCAATCGTGAGTTGGTTGTTACTCACATGTGCTTGATGAAACCATCTGCCGCGAGCGGCTATGTCTATGCGAGTGAGATCACCTATCGCTCGCGAACTGAAGGTTGTCACAGGTGTTGCAAAATCATTAACGTCGCGGCGATTTTGCAAACGCTCAGGTAATTCCACCCCACGCAGTTCCACGGATAATCCATTGCCTGACCGACGTATATCAACCGGCACTGAACCATCCGTCAAGTCGATCAAAATCACTGCCTCCCCCTCGCTACCTCGGCGGAATGTCACATCACGGACTACTGCGTTATTTGCAGCAATAGCCGCCAGCTTCGGCGCTACAGGCTGATAGATACTGGGAGCTGCTTCTTGGCCTGTCGCCACGGTTTGTGTCTGTAATTTGATAAACAGCACATCGCCAACAATCTCTGTTGAAAACTTGGTTGGGCGATAAAGATTTAACACTAGTCGTGTTAGTTTTTCGGTTTGAACAAGATTAAGGCTTTTTAAATCGCCAACAACCACTTTCTGCGCTGCCTGCCCGGACTGGTTTTCGGTTTCAGGGAAATCAAACACCACACGTGGCGGCTCAACCACGCTCCAGTTTCCCGGCAAGGACTTTAAAGGCGATGCCATCTGCACCTTAAGCAAAACCTGATCCCCTTCATGGCGTACCTGAATTTGCTTGATCGCATTTTCAAACGCTGCAGCAACCCCGCATAAACCAAACCAGAAGCTTGCCAAGACAAACGCGAAAAGATATGTTTTTTTCATTGAGAACCCCCTTCTTTCGGCACGGAAAGAATTTTTTCTTGCTCGATCCATACGCCATTAATATCTCGAACGGTTTCACGCACGGTGACACCGTCCTTTTTAATTGCCACAATTTTTCCAAAGCTCTGACCAATGTACTCCCCGACAACCACATTTTTGGGCTTATTCGGGGGAGGGGTCTGAATCAGGGCATACGGCTTTGAGCCAGATAAAATTACACCAACGACTTTCAAGTCTTCCAGTGGAAAGCTTTCCAGTGGCTGTAGCGGACGATTTCGATCGGGTGCTGTCTTATCGATGGTTGCATCGATAGTAACGATTTTGCCCGCAACAAAAGGGGATAGCAAAGATTCTGCCTCATAAGCCACCGGAGGAAAGGGTTTAATTTCCGGCAAACGTGGCACTCTACCGCGCATATCTTTCGCTTGCTCCTGCATCCATTCCTTGATGTCCTGATTTTTTTCAGAAGCACAACCAAATAAAAACAGACAGCTAGATAATAAAAGCAAAAGGAGTCTCATTGTCCCCCTCCCTTGTTCGCTTTTTTATTCTTGACTAGCTCTTCATCATCAAGATAACGGAAAGTTTTTGCGGTCGCTTTAAGAACAAGCACACCTTCTTTGGGGCCAGTGGTCAGATTAATATTGTTCAGTGTCACTATCCGCGGTAGCTTGGCAATATCCCCAGTAAAGGCACCGATATCGTGATAGCCACCGATCAAATTCAGTGTGATAGGTACTTCAGCATAAAATTCCTTGGTAGACTCCCCGCCCGGTTTGAATAGTTCGACGGACAAGCCTCGGCCCTGTGCTGCCTTATTGATATCTACTAACAAATCACCCATCTCGGAGCGATTAGGTAACTGCTTTAGCAGCGCGCCGAATGATCGATCGATTTCAGCTAACTGCCGACGATACTCTTCAAGATTTACCGACTGATTCTTCTTGCTAAGCCAGTCATCTTTAAGGCTTAACTCTTGGACTTTTTGGCCATCCAGCTCTTCAAGCTGGCCATTCCAGCCAAACCACCACGCCGCACCGAGAAGGATTAAAAATAATCCTAACAAAGTAACGACACGTGGAGCAAGTGGCCATAGTCCCGGGTCTTGAAGATCTATTGTTTTGAAATCCTCGATTATTTGATGAAAGTCAAGTAGCGGCCCTTTCGATTTCGCAGGCAAAGTCACAACTGAGCTTGCCACCGGAATATGCCCTGCCCCGGTTTTTTTGGAAGCGAAAGGAAGCTTCATTTTTTAGCTCCCTTGGGTGATGTGTCATCTGTTAATTGTCGCGTTATGAAGGTATTCACAATAAATGCATTTAATCGGCGATTACCTACAACTTCAGCCTTGGTTTCGATTAGTGTTGAATTTTCCAGCAATGGAGACTCGTCAAGATTATTCATTAACGTCGTGATTCGCGCATTAGACTGCGCCACCCCGGTGAGAGCAATCTTCTGTTCGGTTTGCGTCAAAGTACGCAGATAAATACCTTCTGGCACCCGCTTGGCAAGCTCGTTAAAGAGGTGCACCATTTCTGTTCGATTGGCTTGCAGGGCTTCAATCACTCGCTTTCGTGCCAACAAAGACTCCGTTTGGCTTTTAAGCTTTTTAATTTCGGCAATATCCCTGTCCAGAAGAGCAATTTCAGATTTGAGGAACTCATTCTTATTCACCTGTATATCAATTTGCCGATTGATGATGCTAAAACCCAAAAACCAGATGAGCCCGACTAAAACCGTTGTTAGCCCCATCAAGACATAGAACTGTTGGCGCCTCGCTCGACGAGCCTCTTCACGATGGGGAAGCAGGTTTATCTTGATCATTGGTCAAACTTCCTCAGGGCAAGACCACAGGCTACAAGCAATGAAGGTGCATCCATTGCTAATTGCTTGGCACGAATACGCGGCGATATCGCCATCCCGGCGAACGGATCGGCCAGTAATGTATTGACACCCGTTTGCTGCCTGATGCTATCGACTACCCCGGGAACGAGAACAGAACCGCCGGCCAGAATGATGTGATGAACCTCATTGTGCGGGGTTGAGGTGAAAAAAAACTGCAGCGCACGCGCAACCTCCTGGGCCATCGTCGTAACAAACGGATGAAGTATTTCTGCTGCGTAATTATCAGGAGGTGTTCCCGAGTATTTCATCAGATCAGCCTCTGCGGGACTTACACCATAGGCACGAATAATGTCATCGGTCAGCTGCATACCACCAAACGCCTGCTCACGGACATATAGCTGGGCCTCATTCTGCATGACAGTCACTTTCATTACCGCAGCCCCGACATCAATCAGAGCAATGATTTGCCCTTGTCCATTTTGCGGAAGCTGATTAAGTACCAGCTCATAGGCTGCCTGAATCGCGAAAGCCTCAATATCAATGACCACAGGCTTTAATCCGGCCATTTCGGCGACAGCGACTCGATCCTCAACTCGCTCTTTACGCGATGCAGCAAGCAGCACTTCAACGTCGTCTGGATTATTAGGTGAAGGGCCAATAATCTGAAAGTCCAGATTGACTTCTTCCAGCGCAAAAGGCAGATATTGATTAGCCTCGGATTCCACCTGAATTTCCATTTCCTGCTCGCGCAGATTGGCGGGAAGCGTGATTTTTTTAGTGATGACCGCAGCTGTTGGCAGCGCTAAAGCGACATTTCGCGTACTCGTGTCCAACTTGGTCCAGCAACGCTTAAGGGCATCTGACACGGCCTCCA
>JAYTIQ010000220.1:0-4382 GCA_043731705.1 Rugosibacter sp. | reverse complement strand
GCAGGAGCTGGCCACATTCCGCCCATCGGTGCATAGATAAAAATCGGAATAGTAAAAATCAGGCATATCCAGAAGCGATTGCGCATGTCACGCACCATTGCGCTCAAGTCACCGCCGTTATGACCCATTTCGTGCGCCATGTCTGCGGACATCGCGGAGGCTTCACCAGCGGGAGGCTCATGATCGGCATGGGTGTTAGCGGGAGCGCTTGCGGCAGCCGAAGGTACGGAAGACTTGGGCGCATCGGCTATCGGCGTCATTGAAGGCGAGCCAGGTTCGGCATTGTCTTCGGTCATGTGCTTTGGGTCATCGCCTACGGTCTCTCGCACCCAAGCCTTCGCTTTCTCGATCAGGCCGGGTTCTGGAGCGTCCGGTTCTGCGACCGCAGGCGGGCCATCCGGTACAGCGTCGGCGGTTGCAGCGGTCAGCGGCCCGGGGGCGGTACTAGGTGGTACAGCCGTTAACGCGGTTTCTGCCGACGGAGTCGCCTTGGCGTCCGTCTTTGCCGCGCTATCACCAGCTTTTGGTACTGTCGGTGCAGCAGGGGTCGTCGCCTCCTGCGGCGGTGATGGCTCGCCAGTCTTTTTCGCAGGCTCGGGCGCGTCACTTTGCGTGGGCTGACGCCCATTCGCAGAATCGTAGCCGCGTTGGCGAATGTCTGATTTGATGTCACCGACTTCAAGCCGCGTCTCGTCGTAGCGCACGGTTGCATTTCCCGCTGCGAAATTCACCGTAGCGCTCTTCACGCCCGGGATTTCCCTAATGCGTTTTTCTACATCGGATATGCTCAATACCGAAAGCATGTCGTGGACAGCAATAACGCTTGTTTTCATCTTGCTTCCTTCACGCGTCGGTCAAGTCTGGAATAATTCGGCGGCTAGCTTTTTCCCACTGGCGCGTGATGTTGATGCTCCGCACCCATCGGGGCAGCGGTGGCATTTTCCGTAGATGGTTTTGTTGCGCCAGGGTCTGGCGAGGACGTACTGATCGGCGCGGCCTTGGAAGCCGTCGGCGCTGCGCTGGTGTCTGCGGAATCCATCTTGGCAGGTAGATCGACGGGCGCAGGAGTTTCTGGTGGCTTGGCCGGTGCATTTTTGATGTCGTGGTTCCCACTGGCTTTGGCGGCCCCAGGCTCGTCAGTCTCGTATCCCCTCTGGCGTACACTCGATCTGATATCAGCGATGTCCAGGCGGGTTTCATCGTAGCGAACCGTGGCATTTCCTGCCGCAAAATTCACGGTCACACTTTCGACCCCGGCAACTTCACCAATATGCTTTTCGACGCCGTCTACACTCAGTACAGACAACATGTCATGCACTTCCATCACACTCGTTTTCATGGTGTTTCTTTCATAAATTTCGACGTTAAGTAATGTTTGTTTGCGGTGTCATGCATGCCGCAGGTGGCTGAATAGTTCATTGAGAGCATGATTGGTTCAGGGGCGGTCAGAGGTCGTCCTCATCCAGTTTATAACTGCCTCACTCTGCGCGCAGCGAGCTGTCTGCTCGTTTAGCGGGTGGTTTGGCCGCCGGTGATGGTGGTGGGACTTTTGGTATAACTTTCTCATTGGCAGGCTTGGACGCCGGCGGCTTCCCAGGCATGGGCATGACGTGGCCTTCATGTCCCGTTGGTGCTGCGGCATGCATCATCGTTAAGGTGTTGAGCGCACAATCATTTACCTCGTTCGCCTGGGCGCAGTGCATCCGTTTTTCTGCTGTATCGGCGCACCAAAAGTTGGCCATCATTCCGTTGAATTGCACCATAGTTTGTTTCATGATTTTCTCTCCAATTTTGTTAAAAATGTTCATGGGTTAAAAGCTTCCTAAGCTCACGACTCTACCGATAGCGCATCGCGGTGTTTATTGCTCGCAGCAAGACGTCTAGCTGCATAATCTTTATCTACATGATTTCTTTTTAGCGGTAAATTTTCTGACGCACGCTTTGCAATTGAATCACTTTGCAAGCTGCCCGCTTTCGAGATTTGAGATGTCGTAAGGGAACACGATGTTTGCATCCGCCTGAATTAGCCGTTTATCTTTGTGGGTGTAATGCATTCGACCCAGAAGATCTTTAATGATGTTGATCCGCGCCAGATGTTTGTTGTCGGCGCGTACCAGCGTCCATGGTGCTGCTACGTTGTGCGAACGTGCGAGCATCTCGTTTCGCGCCGCGCTGTATTCATCCCAATGTTTAATTGCCTGGTCATCAATCGGGCTTGTTTTCCATTGCTTTAGAGGATTTGTTTTACGATCTTTCAATCGCCGCTTCTGCTCGTCTTTGCTAATGTCGAGATAGTATTTGACGAGCTTCACGCCGGATTGCACCAACATCTTTTCAAAGTTTGGAACCGACCCCAGGAACTCCTCATGCTCGGCTTTCGAGCAAAAGCCCATCACTCGCTCGACGCCGGCGCGGTTGTACCAGCTTCGGTTGAAAAGTACGAGCTCTTGGGCAGCGGGCAAATAAGGCACGTAACGCTGGAAATACCAGGACGAACGATCACGATCCGACGGTTTGCCGAGCGCCACAACGCGCGTCTCACGCGGACTCAAGTGCTGGACAACACGTTTGATTGTGCCATCTTTACCGGACGCATCTCGCCCCTCGAAAATGATCAGAATTTTGTCATTACATTTGATGAAATGCTGCTGAAGCTTGACGAGTTCTACCTGGAGTTTGTGCAGGGTGTCCTTATAAACTTCGCTGGCAATTGTGGATGTATCCTCAGCGACGCCTTGTTTTTTAATTTTTTTGCTCATGTTTTTGCCTCACGAATGGTCAATACATAATGTTGTAAACAGGCGCGCAGACAAACCCCGGCGTTAGCGGGCCCATGTCCCGCTACCGGTCAAGAGCCGCTGGGTGCCGTAAGCTGCTTTAGGAAATCCTCGGTTTGCTTTTTGTCTAGCTTTCCGGATTTCTTTGTGTCCATCTTGTCAAACATCTTTTCCATGTGCGCCATCATCTCGGCTTTGGACATCATCCCGTCCTTGTCCATGTCGCACGACTTCATGAACTCGTCCATGTTCATCTTGTTCATATCATGTTGGGAATCGGCGGCGAATGCAGCGGGCGCCGCGATTAAAGATACGGCGATCATTGAGTTTGCAAGCATATTTTTACGTTTCATTGCGTTACCTTTCTAGGTTGATAAAGAAGCCTCGTCCGATGCGGAAGCAGGGATGCAAGGATGTACCAGCGTTACTTTGCTCAACCAATGCGATTTATTGAGCAAATCCTACGATCCGCCTTAGCAAAGATTGCGGACTCTGTACTGATTACTTTTGCCACTTGTGATGCAGAAAATTGTAAATGGGCACATAGACCAGCCCCGCATATGCGCCATATAGAAAACTCTCAATTAATCCAACGGCAAAGCCCAGGCCCGTGAGCCATTTGAAACCCGGCAATACTTGCTCAAGCAGCGCAACCATATGCAGGCTTGCTGGCGTTACCATGCCGTAAACCACACAAAACACAAACGTGAATGCGGTCCAGATTGCCAATGACCAAGTTACAACTTTTATATTTAGCATGCAGTTACCTCTATCGAATAACGAACGTTCGGAACTTCAATGCTGGTGCGTCGGCGTTGACTTTGACTCGCGTAGATCGCCGTCTCTTTTGACGGGCTCTGCATCGTCAGTGTGATTATTGTGGCTACCGTGCCCGCCATGGCCACCGTGGCCAAACAAGTGCATCGCAATCATGCCAACGAAGAACAGCACCCAAACCCAGTTTTGCGAAAACCATTCCATGATTTGCTCCTTTACCTGACTTCACTTGCGGTTGGCGCGGGCTGTTTGGCTTGATAAAGATCCGCGCGCGTCAATGGCAACGCGGTCAGCCCTCTACCTCGTTTTGAGGCAAGAATTTGATACACGCCAATCGCACCGTTTTCAAATTGCACCGCACAACCGGCCATATAGAGTCGCCACACGCGATATCTCGCCTCGCTCACATGGTTTAACGCCTCAACCCGACGCGCCTCAAGACGGCGCACCCAGTGGCGTAACGTCATTGCGTAATGCGGGCGCAGCGCCTCTACATCGGATATCTCAAAACCGTTAACCTCCATTTCGCGCTGAACATTGCTCACGCAATCGAGCTCGCCATCAGGGAAGACGTAGCGCTGGATAAATTCGGTGCCGACGGTTTTACGCTTGCCCGTTTCGTTGTCGGTGATCCCGTGGTTGAGAAATAGACCGTCTGGTTTGAGCACACGATCCACGGCGCGAAAATAGACCGGCAGGTTCTTGAGGCCAACGTGCTCAAACATGCCGATGCTTGATACTTTGTCGTAAATTGCGTGGGCGGGAAGATCCCGATAGTCGCGCATTTCCACGGTTACCTGTTTCTCAAGTCCCAGATCGTGAAGTTTG
>JAYTIQ010000219.1:0-10522 GCA_043731705.1 Rugosibacter sp. | reverse complement strand
TGTGAACGCACAGGCGCGTACCCCTGGATGGATTAAACAGCGTATTGAGCGCAGCGGCATTCGCTCGATTTCAGCGGTAGTGGATATCACCAATTACGTTATGCTGGAACTTGGCCAGCCATTGCATGCATTTGATGACGCCAAGCTTGTCGGCGCTATTCACGTGCGCTACCCGCAACCCGATGAACGTTTATTGCTGCTCAATGGGCAAGAGATTCAACCAAAGCCTGACATGCTATTGATTGCTGACGAGCAGCGCGCTCTGGCTTTGGCTGGGGTCATGGGCGGAGAGCCCTCAAGCGTGACAGCGGCATCTACCGATATTTTTCTGGAAAGCGCTTTTTTCGCGCCAGCGTCTATTGTCGGCAAAGCGCGGACTTTGGGCTTTTCGTCGGACGCCTCTCATCGCTATGAGCGCGGGGTTGATTTTAATTTGCCACGCTTGGCGATTGAGCGGGCAACGGCGTTGATCCTTGCATGCGGGGGAGGACAAGCAGGTTCTATCACGGAAGCTGTTTCACCCGAGCATTTGCCTTGCCGCTCTCCGGTTGTGCTTCGCCCCGCGCGTGCCACAAAGGTTTTGGGTATCGATGTCACACCAGAACGTGCGGCTGCACTGTTGCGCGGTTTAGGTTTGAGTGTTGCGCAGGAAGGCGATCATCTCGTTGTCACTCCACCTTCTTTCCGCTTCGATATTGAAATTGAAGAAGATTTGATTGAAGAAATCGCGCGTTTGCACGGGTATGACAATATTCCTTCTGTCCCGCCTGTGGCGCAGGCTGCCATGATGCCTGCGGCTGAGTTCAGTCGTGGCCCGATGCAGATTCGGCAAGCGATAGCTCAACGCGACTATCATGAAATTGTGACTTACAGCTTTGTTGATGCCGCGTGGGAGGCAGATTTTTCAAGCGCTACAGCGAATACCCAGCCAATAATTCTGGCTAATCCCATAGCCAGCAACATGAGCGTGATGCGTTCAACGCTCGTCGGTGGCTTGGTTGATACCTTAGTCACAAATCGGAAACGGCAAACAGAGCGGGTGCGACTTTTTGAGCTTGGCCGCTGCTTTTTCAGAACCAGCAACAGTGCGCCAGTGCCTGGGTTTGATCAGCCGCTTCGTGTAGCTGGCTTGGCTGCGGGCTTTGCCGCGCCTGAGCAATGGGGAGTGTCAGCCCGTCGTGTAGACTTTTATGATGTAAAAGCTGATGTTGAAGTGCTTTTTTCGCCTCAAGAATTAAGCTTTGAACCCGTAATTCATCCCGCGCTTCACCCCGGGCGTAGTGCCCGTGTCATGCTCAATCATCAGCCAGTGGGCGTACTGGGTGAGTTGCACCCTCGGTGGGTGGAAAAATACTCGCTGGGGCAGGCTCCCGTGGTGTTTGAGCTTGAGCTGGCCGCCTTGTTAATGATTCCACCAACTGAATACACCGAAGTATCACGTTTGCCCACAGTGATACGCGATCTTGCGCTGGTTGTCCCCCAAACACAGGCATCATCAGCCGTGCGAAATGCCTTGCTTGCCGCTGCTCCTGCGCTAGTGCGTGACATCATGCTGTTTGATGTCTATCAAGGGAAAGGTTTAAATGAAAATCAGAAAAGTCTTGCTTTTCACATAGTTATGCAAGATACTCAACGAACTCTCGAGGATGCGGAAATCGAGGACGTTGTCGCTAAACTTTTAGTCGTTGCGCAAAATGACTTCGGTGCTTCATTGCGTTGAATTTTTATTAATTATTGGTAGCAGGAGCCTGTATGACATTAACCAAATCAGAGCTGGCGGATATTCTTTTTGAAAAAGTGGGTTTAAACAAGCGTGAAGCAAAAGATATGGTAGAAGCTTTTTTCGACGAAGTGAAAAGTGCCTTAGAAGAAGGAGATGACGTCAAGCTTTCTGGTTTCTGTAATTTCCAATTGCGTGACAAACCACAGCGCCCAGGCCGTAACCCCAAGACAGGTGAAGAAATTCCTATTACGGCACGGCGTGTGGTTACTTTCCATGCCAGCCAAAAACTAAAAATGGCTGTAGAGGCATTCCCGCGTGGCAATACCCAGTAACAGCCGAGACGAGCTGCCCCCGATTCCAGCCAAACGTTACTTCACTATTGGTGAGGTGAGCGAGCTTTGTGGTGTTAAACCGCATGTACTACGCTATTGGGAGCAGGAGTTTACCCAGCTTCGTCCCATCAAGCGACGTGGAAATCGGCGCTATTACCAACATCATGAAGTATTGTTGGCGCGCCGAATTCGAGAGCTGCTTTACCAGGATGGGTTTACGATTAACGGTGCGCGGCATCGACTGGATGATCCCTCAGCCCTAAAGTTAAATGGCCAAAATTTGTCGGCGAATACATCAGTGGATGTGTCACTTGAGGTGCAACCAGCTACACCATTGGGTTTACAGCCCGATATGAAAGCCTGCTCGCTACGAACAGAAATTACTGCGATTATTGATTTTTTGCGTGCAGACGGGCTCGAGTAGTGCATTCTGTTGCTATAATTTGAATATGTCGGGGCGTGGCGCAGCCTGGTAGCGCACTTGCATGGGGTGCAAGGGGTCGAAAGTTCGAATCTTTTCGCCCCGACCAGTAATACCAAGGGTTTCAGTCAAAAAACTGAAACCCTTTTTTATTGTCTGAACCACTCATGATATGGTTACTCCTTGGTTTGCAAACTGGTTGGCATCGCTGAAAGGAACATGATATGAAGTCGATGAGTCATTTTTTTATTTTCTTTTTATGTCTGCTGTTAAACCAGATGAGCTGGGCAGCGGGATATGGTTTACTTGTGAGTGAGCATAGCAGCGTGCGCTTTGTATCCAAGCAGATGGGCGTGCCTGTCGAGGGTGGTTTTCGTCGCTTTGCCGGGCAACTCAACTTTGATCCAGCGCATCCAGAGGTAGCGCGAGCCCGCGTTGAAGTTGAGCTAGCCAGTGTCGATGCCGGGTCTGCAGAGGCTAATGAAGAGGTTGTCGGCAAGGATTGGTTTTTTGTGCGACAGTTTCCAGTAGCGCGCTTTGATATGCGGCACGTAAAAGCCTTGGGTAATGGCCAGTACGAGGTTCAGGGCACGCTAACGATCAAGAATGTGACGCAGGATATGGTAACTAAAGCGAGCTTTCACGAAGAGGCGGGCCTAGGGGTTTTCACAGGAAGTTTTATTCTCAAGCGCCTTGCCTTTGGTATTGGCGAGGGGGCATGGGGTGACCCAGGGGTTGTTGCAGATGATGTCAAGGTTAATTTTATTTTGGTAGCTAAACCATTGAATACAGCATCAAGTAAAAAGTGATTCTTATCCATGAAGTGCCGGACTAGGCCGGTATTTCATCTTCAGCCATAAAATTGCTGTGGCCGTTAAAGTGACTGGAATGAGCGAGCCGATATTGAGCAGCTGCCAGCCTCGTGTTGTCACCAGTACGCCAGAGGCAAAAGAACTTATGGCCAGGGTAAGGGTAATGAACACAAAGAAATTCAAGGCGGCTTGCGCTTTGTCTTTTTCTTCAGCGGAATACGTTTGCAGGGATAGCGTGGTGCTGCCTGTGAACAAGAAGTTCCAGCCAACGCCCAAGAAGAATAGGGCGGCTAAAAATTGATGTATTTCTGTGCCAGAAATTGCCACTGCGATACATAGCGCATTGAGTGCCACGCCAACGCTCATGATAGTGAGTGCGCCAAATCGGTGTATGAGTTGCCCGGTAAAAAACCCAGGCGCGAACATGCCAATCACATGCCACTCCAGTACCAGAGCTACTTGCGGGAAAGTCAGACTGCATTGTTGCATGGCCAGGGGTGTGGCTGCCATGAGTAGGTTCATCACCCCGAAACCCAAAGCACCGGTGGCTGCTGCGACGACAAATACTGGCTGACGCATTATTTCAGTCAGCGGACGACCTTCCGTGCCAGTTTTTTTGACCCGGAATGGGCGGAACTCAATAAAATGTAGCGCACCCATGGCGATGATCGCTACACCTGCCAAGGCGTAATACGCGCCCGCAAAGGGAACCGTGGCGAGGGTGCGTGTCCACCCCGCTAAGTTAGGCCCTAAAACGGCGCCGAGCAGGCCGCCGGCCATGACCATCGACACTGCTTTTTCCTTGCCTGCCGGGTTGGCAATTTCGGCTGCCGCAAAACGATATAAATTGGCATTAGCGCTGTAATAACCTGCGATGATGGTCGCGACACACAACAGCCAGAAATTTTTGTTTGTTACTGCGTAAGCACATAACAGGCTTGAGAAGAAAGCAACAAGCAAACCTAACTGAAATGACCGTTTGCGTCCAAAGCGATACTGTGTTTTTGCAACCAATCCCGTGGATAAGGCGCTACCGACGACATAACCTGTGACTGGCAAAGTAGCCATCCAGCCTGATGGGGCCAAACTGAACCCCACCAAGCCATTAATGGCAATAAAGGTGATGTTGTTGGTGAGGAATAGGCCCTGACAGAAGGCGAGTAACCAGAGATGGCGATTCATGGGGGGCAAGTAAGGTAACTAGGGTGCGTGCGTGAACGTAATGATGTGATATGGAAGCCTTGGCACGAAATAGAGACAAGTTTACATGACCCCGCCGTCCCCCATGGAGGCTTTCCAAAAGCGGCTATGCATAAACGTAACACTTCGCGGCGTATTACCAGCGCCGACTTTTTGCGATTCTTCTTTTGTGGTAAGCGAAATAAAAAACTATCAGGCTTAATTCAACCCGCTGGGCCACCTTGCTTTATCCAGTCGGCCAGATCCCAATATTCGCGCCATTGGGTAATCTTTCCTGCAGCGTTCAGCTCAAATATGCCGTTGACCGGAAGATCGAGTTTGCCACCATTTTTAAACCGAAAATAGTCAACGCGCTCGGTAAAAACAACTGTGCCGGTTGCGGCAATGTTGAGAATATCGAAGGTGATGCTATCGAGCATGGACCAAAAAGGCGCAAGAAAGTCTCCAATGGCCTGATGCCCTTTGAGTGGCGCCCACGGCATGTTGTGGTAGATGGCATCTTCAGTGAAATAGGGCAGAAGCGCCTGATTAGAGCATTTGCTCCAGTCAGCGCAAAAGTTGCGAACAATGCCAAGATTGTATTTTTCAACGGTACTTTGCATGATGACGTATCCTTAGTTTTGAAATGAGCAGCATATTTTTGGCGCGCACTAGGGTTGGATCAGCACTTTCATGGCGCCATCAGTTTTGTGAAAGAACGTAGCAAAAGCTTGATCGATATCCGACAATGCAAATGTATGCGAGAAGTATTCTTCGGGTTTGACCACACCACGCTCCATCATGCGCAGGGCTTCCCACATGTAGGGTTGCACGTTGGCAAAGCCATTCATGTGCAGCGTGATATCACGTAAGAACACGTCGGCGAGATTCAGATTGAACTTGTCGTCGCAGAATACGCCAAGCGCTGCGATTGCTCCGCCGGGGCGCACCAGATCAAGACTCATCTGCAAGGTTTCGGGCAAGCCAACCATTTCGATGACCTTGTCAAAACCACGCCCACTGGTGACTTCAAGCGCTTGTGCTTTCCATCCTTCGTGTGACGAGTCAAAGGTTGTCGCGCCTTTGTGCGCTGCAATGGCCAGTCTTTTAGGCAAGGCGTCTACGGCGATCAATCGCCCTGGTCCTCGATGCAGAGCAATATCCATTGCCATCAAACCTGTGGGACCACAACCGATTACTGCAACCGTTTCGCCCACCCGAATGTTGGCCAATTCATTGGCAATAACCGCCGAAGGAAGGTTGCAAGACAATGTGATCGCCGCACTATCGGAAATGCCCGTCGGGACTTTCATGGCATGACCATCGGCGTAGGGCAGGATCAGTGTTTCCGCATGGGTGCCATTCAGGTTGCCAAATGGTATTCCAAAACCATACACTGCTTTGTGCGTTGTTTCGCAATGTGCTGTTTGACCGACTTTGCACATGTAGCAGTCGCCACACGAAGCGGAATATCCCATGCTGATACGGTCGCCTTTTTTGAAACGACCAACCGTTTTGCCTGCTTCAAGCACTTCGCCGATGAGCTCATGCCCGGTTTGAGATTTGCCTTTTTCCATGATGCCATCCAGCGCACCACGGTACAGATGCAAGTCTGAACCGCAAATGGACGTTGCCGTCACTTGAACCAATACTTCATGGTCGGCACGCAGCACCGAGTCTGGAAGGGTTGTACACCGGATATCCTGTGGACCAAAATAGACTGCTGCTTTCATGTGTTGCCCCTTGATTTAAATGTGCCTGCCGATACAAAAACAGCTCAACTCATCAGGGAACGGCGGAAGTCGCGTGTCGCTTGCTTGGCATCAGCTGCGGCACCGGGCACTTCAGGCACGGCAGCACAAAAGGCATCGATTGCCTTGTCGGCCAAGGGTTCCCATTTTGCAATCCATTGGTTAATGGCTTCTGCGTTACCTGCTTTTTCGAGAGTCATTTTGACAAGTGCTGTAGTCCAGCGGCGATGGCGTGCCGCATCCATCAGCTGGTTATCTGTCAGCATGCCGAGCAAGGTATCGCCATTATGACGTGCAGCTTCGCCGAGTTTGCGCAGGATGGCTTCTTCAATCGCCGGCTTGGCGACGAGATTCAACGCGACAAATGCCTCACCCCAATCCCAGGTCGTGAGCACTTTTTCCATGAGTTCACGAAAGCCTTGCCATGCGGGGTCTGTTTCCCAATAGGTGCGCTCGTCTGTGCCAAAACCTTTGTCGGTGAACGTAAGTGAAAGTTCTTTGGTGCGATAGGCTGTATGGCTTAACCAGCGCAAGGAATCAGCTGCTTGAAATGCCGCGCAGTTAGTGATGGTGCTGGCAGGAGACATCTGTTGAATATAAGCCGATGTCATTTGCAGGGTGTGAAATAAATACCGGCCGGGGGTATACAGCCGGGCCAATGTTCCTGCCCATTTTGGGTCGAGCGCCTTGTCGTGCTCGCGCTCATTGAATTGATTAAAGAGGCCATGAATATAAGTTTCCTGACCGTCTTGCAGCATGTTGTAGGTGCGGTAGACCAATTCGTCGGGATCACGAAAGGTATTCCAGTCATCGTGCTGCAAGGGACTTTGATCGCGGTTTAATTTGTACCAACGGTTCATGGCCATATTGGGGTCAAGATCGTAGGGTGCGCATCCTTTCCGCGTGTTGTACAAAATATTGACAGAAACGATTTCGTATTCGCTGGGCTTGCGACGTCTTTTAGCCAAATGACTCCAGGTTTTAAGGGGTTTTAAAATTTCGACTTCGCTCATGGGGAAACTCCTTGAATTCAATTGTTTGATTTACAAATGCTTGGCGTGATAAAAGCGGATATATTCCACATGAGTGTCAATACGTCCTGCAAAAGAAGCGAGTTCGATTTCAATTTCACTCATGCTAAATGGTCGCCCCAGCATTTCTTCTATGGTTTGACGTTTGATAAGCATTTCATCGTTTGTCTGAATTCGCAGATAGGCCAGTTTGTCCTCTACCGTGATGACTTTGTCAGGGTTATCAATTTCCGCAGCTTCCAAAACAGCTTGGGCTAACTCGCCTTGGCGCATCACGGGGCCAACATTGTTATTTTTTGGGGCTTCTGAAGCAGTGCTCATTTTCTTCCTTTCTACGATAGGGAATAGCCCACCATTACAGTGTTTGAATTCGCTGGCTGCAGCGCGGGTTCATATATGTGCAAAAAGCGGGGTGACACCTTCTGTATCGACCAGGACATCTTCATTGTCGATGCGCACGGGATAGCTTGCCAGATGGCAATCCCCTGGGTTGATGCCAACGCCAGTTTTGGCATCGAAAATCCATTGATGGGCACGACAAATCAATGCCTTGCCATCGAACTGCCCTTCAATCAACAAAATATCCTGATGCGGGCAAACACCTTGATAGGCACGGATATCACCCCCATCCAAACTCAATAGCAGAACTTCCTTGCCATTGACTTGAAAGGATTCCATTTCACCTTCCCACAGATCATCCAGCGTGCAGACTTTTTCAAATGTCATGGTTTTTTATTCCCGAACTCATTCCCAAATCACTTCGATGCATTCCATAGGCTTCAAGCCTGACTCACTTACCTTGAGCGTTCGCGACATGAGCTCGCTGGAACCCTGGCGACGTACGCGCATGGTGTGGCCGGGACGTGCCGGAACACGACGGCCGACAGAGTGATGAGCCGCCGCTGCGGCAACTTCATCCATCGTGTTTTCAGTATCTACAGGGAGCAGTTGCAACACAAAATCCCCCTGAAAATTTGACGTTAAAGGAAACAATGCCATTTTTATCCCTCTTGAAAGTATTTGATTAGTTTGATGAAATTGAGCTATAGGCGATTGCTAGGCAAGGGGTTCCTCAGGCTTTCAGGCCGCCGCTTTTTGGCGAGCAGCACGAACTTTTTCTACCCATGCATAGTTGTGCGCATCGTCACCTATCTCACCGGGCGCCAACCCCATGTATTCCAGGCCCCCGGCCAGATTCATTGGTTGAATGTGACCTGCCAGGAATCGATCGATGAGCGATAAATGGCCTGCATAGCGCTCAGGTTCTTGCTCGAAGCACCACTGGCAGCCTTCTGAACAGAAGTGGTACGAACGCCCTTTGTATTCGAGCGGAAAATCACGTACTTTCCATGTAGGGCCTGGGGTTGCATTGATCGGCAATTGACACATATTGCAGACCACGGGAAGGGTTTCCGGGTAGGACAGTTCGCGTTTTCCAGCGAGCAAGTTATCAGTAATGACATCCCAGTTGGTTCCCCAAGTAGCATTCCAGCCTGGGTATTTCTCTTCGAGCCAAACGCGCTCTTCAGGCGAGACTCCTGCAGCCGGGTTCCACCACACCGTTGGCCGCCAGAACCACACACCCAGATGCATTCCGTGATGCTGGTAATCGAGTTCCTCCAGGAACTGATCCCAAAACCAGGGTTTATCCAGGCCAAGATCAATCAATGAGCGTTCAAATTGGGTAACGATCCATTCTTCCATGAACTCTTTGAATGACTGCTTGCGGTGCTCAAGCGGCGTGTAGTAATCCATCATGGGGCCGGTTAGCACGGAGAACAGTTTCCAGGCACGCCAGATGCCAATGTCAATCATTTTTTGCGCTTCGGCTTTTTTCCCGTTCTCGATCAGGATCGAGACCAAGGGGCCACCAATCTGCGCATGGCGAGATTCATCCGTTTGTATGCTTGAAATCAGGTTGGAGAAAGTCCAGTCGCCGGATTCAGCGGCATCCGCTGCGAGCCCTAAAAACTGCATGTTGGTAAATCCCGTCTCGAAAGCAAAGGTCAGCATCAATGCAACGTCAACCGCACCGCGAGTGGTCATCATGTCGTCAAACATGTGGCGCGAAGCGAGAATGGCCCACTCATTGGTATCGTACGCTTTGTGCGCCCAATCGAACTGACGATCTTTTGAGCAGTGCTCATGAGGGAAATACAGTTGAATCTGGCCATGACGAATCTCGTCCAGCATGCCCATGGTAGCCATGTTGCGCATGCCAGGTGCCTTGCCAAAGCGCGCCATGCGAGCTTCTGCCGTGGAGGCCGAATATTCAGCACGGGCAATCGCACCGAAGTGCGCCTTGATGACACTGAGCCAGCCGGGATCGGCATTTTCAAACATTTGACTGCGCTCAAGTGCGGCTTTAACTGAGTATGCGCCGGCATCTTTTTCGCGCTGAATTTTTACATACTCAGGGTAGGTTTGTTTGTAGGGCTCATCGTAAGACTCCCATGCGGGCATGGGAATACCCATGCTGCCCGACATTTCAGGAGGAAACAACTCGTCTTCCTGCACATAAGTGGGTGTCCAGTTAGTGGTACGGGCCAGGTCATACCAGTCCAGTCTGCCTAAATTTGCCATGGTTATTCTCCTTCAAGGATAATGTGGGTATACAGATACTGATATCTAAAAAATCAGATTTTTCTAAACAAGGGTGAGCGAACCTGCTGCGCGTCGGCAGCAGAAATAAACTTCTCAAAATAGATATCATCTTCAAACAAGCGACCTTGCATCAAGGCATTAATACAGGCATCAATCATTAATGGCGGGCCGCACAAATAGGCCTGGTTCCCTGTAAACCCGTCCGGGTAGGTTGTGGTGGCCGCATCATGAACATATCCCCGGTGTCCGTTCCACTCAGAGTCAGCAGGCTCATCCGACAAGGTAGGGACATAACGGAAATTTGGGTGCTTTGCTGCGAGCACAAGAAACTCATCGTGGTAGTACAACTCTGCTCGGTTACGTTGGCCGTAAATGAGTGTGATGGGAAGATCCCAACCCGTGTTGAGTAAATCCAGAATTATCGAGCGCGGGCTGGATAATCCCGAGCCACCTGCCATGAAGACGAGGGGTTTACGCGCAGATTGATGGACGAAAAATCGCCCATAAGGTCCTTTCACCGTAATACCATCGCCGACTTTTAGTTGATTGTGGATATAGGTGGTGCATTCACCTCCCGCGACAATACGCACATTGATTTCAATTTCGCTGGCAGTGGAGGAGGGCGATGAAGGTGCATTGGCCAGAGAGAAAGCACGCTCGATGCCTTTG
>JAYTIQ010000218.1:0-2658 GCA_043731705.1 Rugosibacter sp. | reverse complement strand
CATGAAAATACTGAAAATACTGAAAATACATTTTAAAAGGAGAAAATCTTGACTACTGAAGCAAACAACCCGCGTGAATTAGCCGTCATGGTCGGCGCTACCGGCGCGATAGGAAAATTTGTCGCACATCGGCTAGTGGCGCAAGGCCTGGATCTATTAGCTGTCGGACGATCAGAAAAAGAGCTCAAGTTATTGAGCGAGACTTCCCCGCATATTCGTTATTGCGTAGCGGATATCAGTGAGGATTCTGCTATCGCAACCATTGCGCAACACGTCGATAAAACCGTGCGCATGGCCATTCATGCGCCGGGCGTGCCAGTGGCCGGTGGTGTGTTAGAGGCGAGCCCGCTGGTGCTGGGGCAGGCGGTTAACATTAAAGCGGGAGGCATGCTGCGCCTTTTCGCGCGGTGGAAAGCTACTTGGTGCGCGGCTCGCGGCTCGTTGCCGTGGGCGGGCATTACGGCTTTGAGCCCACCGCATATGCTGCAACGGCGGGCGTGGCGAATGCCGCGCTCACTAATTTAATGCGCCAGTTAAGCTGGGCATTGGGCGAGCGCGGCATTACTGCGCACCTGGTGGCGCCCGGCCCGGCAGAAACCGAGCGACTGCATACCATTGCAACCGCGAGTGCAGCAAAACGGGGCGTTACCCCTGAGGTCGTGCTGGATGAGTTCCGCCAAGAGTCTGCCATTCGCGCGTTTACTTTGCCCGAGCAAGTCGCATGGGGCATCTGCCTGCTTTTAGCCCCTGAAGCCGATGCCATGGCGGGCTCATCCTTGATGCTGGATTCCGGCCGACGGCACGGTTTGCCGTAAAAAAAACTGCAAGGAGACCAGCATGCCTGTTGCGCATATCAACGTATTGCAAGGCCACGCGAAAGACGTTTTAAAACGCGTGATTCGTGATGTGTCAACGGTGATGGTCGAGGTGCTTGCGGCACCCAAGGAACGGTTGGAGATTTGGGTCACCGAGATTGATCCTGATCTTTGGGGCATTGCGGGTGAGCCTGCGAGTGAGGTGTTGAAAACCCGGCCGCGTGGCCAGGTTGAGATGCCCTATGTCGAAATAGTCATCATGGAGGGGCGCAGCCTAGCGCAACATCATCAATTGATTACTGCCGTGACGGATGTGATTGAAAAGAATTTAGGCACAGAACGCGATCGTATCCGGGTGCATGTTGCCAACTGCGCGCCAGATCATTGGGGCATCGGTGGCATTGCTGCGGCAATCAGCAGGAAAGCGGAAATCGAAGCGCGTAAGATGGAAGCCGGCGGCAACTCAGCCGTGTAAAGGAAAACTAATGAAACTTTCATTCCATGGCGCAGCGCGTGGTGTTACGGGGTCTTGTTATCTTGTTGAGAGTGCGGGCAAGCGGATATTAATTGATTGCGGTTTATATCAGGGCGGGCGCGAACTCAGCGAAGAAAATGCGACGCCTTTTGGCTTTGATGCTGCAGCGATTGATTTTGTTTTGCTTACTCATGCGCATCTTGATCATTGTGGCAGGCTGCCTTTGCTCGCCAAGCGCGGGTTTCAGGGAGAAATCATTACCACTACCGCGAGCCGCGAACTGGCGAAGGTGGTGATGCTCGATTCTGCCCATTTGCAAGAAGAAGATGCGCGCTGGCAAGCCAGCAAACTCATGCGTAAAAATAAAGAGGGAGAAATACCGCAACCTTTGTACACCCAGCTTAATGCCCTTAATTGTCTGGATTATTTTGGCCGTACAGCGCATTACAACCAGCCCATGGTGATAGCACAAGGCATCACCGCCACTTTCCTTGATGCGGGTCATATTCTGGGTTCGGCCAGTATTTATTTGCAGATTGAGGATGACGGCAAACAACGCAGCATTGTTTTTTCTGGCGACATTGGCAATGCAAAGCGGCCGATATTGCGCGATCCCACGCCGCCGCCCATCAGTGATGTGGTGGTTATGGAAACCACCTATGGCGACCGGTTGCACAAACCTCTTGAGCCTTCTATCGAAGAACTTTATCAGGCGATCGAAGAGACTTTCCGCCGTGGCGGCAATGTCATTATTCCGACCTTTGCATTAGAGCGCGCGCAAGAGATTCTTTTTTATTTGCGTGCTGGTGTTGAAAGCGGCCGATTACGCCACAACGTGCAAGTCTTCCTTGATTCGCCGATGGCGATTTCAGCCACTGAAATTTTCCGTCGTCACCCGGAATGTTTCGATGCGGAAACGCGAACCCTGTTTGATTCCGGGCAAGACCCTTTTTCTTTGCCGGGGCTGCATTTCACGCATGGGTCTTCGGAATCCATGGCGCTTAACGCAATCACCAGTGGGGCAGTCATTCTGGCCGGTTCGGGCATGGCTACCGGCGGACGGGTGCGACATCACCTCAAACATAATTTGTGGCGCGAAAATTCGAGTGTCGTGTTTGTTGGCTTTGCCGCTCAAGGCACTTTAGCGCGGCGCATTGTCGATGGCGCCAAAACGGTAACCTTGTTTGGCGAAGAGATTTTGGTGCGCGCAAAAATTTATACCATCAATGGATTCTCCGCCCATGCTGATCGCGATGAGCTTCTGGCCTGGCATCGACATAGCCGTGCCCCGCATACTTTTCTGGTACATGGTGAAGAAGAAGTTATGCAAAAATTTTCCACGCAACTTTCTTTGCAAAGTCCGGATAC
>JAYTIQ010000217.1:0-13787 GCA_043731705.1 Rugosibacter sp. | reverse complement strand
TCGCCCAGCGGGATTTGATCGTGGCTGCTTTGTTCAGCCCACAGTATTCGGCCGTGTTGCGCCCGATAGCGTGATTGCCCAGGAAGAAATTTTCGGCCCAGTGCTGAGTATCATCACCTACCGCGATGAGGCAGAAGCCATTGCCATTGCTAACGGCACGGCCTATGGACTTTCGGGGGCAGTGTGGTCTGCTGATTCGGCGCATGCGCTGCGTGTTGCGCGCCGTTTGCAAACCGGCCAGGTGGAAATCAATGGGGGCGCTTTTAATATCGAAGCGCCGTTTGGGGGTTATAAGCAATCAGGCTTGGGCCGCGAAATGGGGCGCTTTGGGCTGGAAGAATTTCTCCAGTACAAATCGCTGCAGTTGCCTGCTTGATTCCACCAGGAGTTTTACATGGGCGAACAGACCAAAGACAATAAAGTAGCCATCATCACGGCAGCTTCCCAGGGTATGGGCGCGGCATGCGCCCGGACCTTGGCTGCACGAGGTTATAAGGTGGTATTGATGGCACGCTCCGAGCGCATCATTCACTTGGCCAAGGAATTAGGCGGTGTCGGTTTGCAAGGCTCGGTGATTGAACCGGATGATCTGAAGCGGTTGGTCGATCTGTCATTGGCCACCTATGGCCGCATTGATGCTGTCGTAAATAATACAGGCCATGCAGCGAGCGGTGATCTGCTGGTTTTGAGCGATGAAGACTGGCATGCCGCGCTTGATCTTTTGCTGCTGAATGTGGTGCGCATGTCACGTTTGGTGACGCCGATTTTTGAGAGTCAGGGTGGCGGAGCGATGGTGAATATTTCCACTTACGGCGCGAAGGAGCCTAGTGCGGGTTATCCTATTTCTTCGGCTATTCGCGCGGCGTTGTCGAGCTTTACCAAGCTGTATGCGACACGCTATGCGGCAGCGGGCATTCGCATGAACAATGTGTTGCCGGGTTTTATTGACAGCTTTCCTGTTGATGAAGCGACGTGCGCGATGATTCCCATGGCGCGTGCCGGTCGGGTGGATGAAATTGCCGAAACCGTGGCGTTTCTGCTTTCATCGGGGGGCGGATATATCACAGGGCAGGATATTCTCGTTGAGGGCGGACTGACGCACGCTGCGTAAATGTTGCCGCTTTAAAAGCGGTTTGCATTGGTAACACTAACTACCGCGTAAAGTCAGGTAAGCACGCGCGAGTATCGGGTGACGATACAGCCATAGACGCCGTCCAAACCAGCCATCGGCTCGATCTTTCACCACCACGCGGGGAATGGCTGCAACGGACGTTTTTGCAGTGCAGGTTTCTTTATTCACGGTGTAAAGATGGGTGAATCCCGCGTCGCGTGCTACGGCCTGGTAATGGGTATCAAAGTAACCTTGCGGCCAGCACAAATGTGACGAAACAGCGCCCAGATGCGCTGTCAGCGCCGCGCGCGAGGCGGCTAAATCTTCCGCTAATTTTATTCGGCGTGCTTGCGGGTCACTCACCAGCCGATCCCAACGTTGATGGGTGTGGGTGTGGGAATGAAATTCAAAGCTGCCTGCTTTATGCATTTCGGCCACTTCGCTCCAGCGCAACATGACATCATCCGCTTGCCCTGCCGCGATTTTTTCCATGCAGATCCGGTGCGATGGGGTGAGCGCCGGTGCTGCAGGCATTCGTTGGCTTTTGCGCGCCGTATCACCAGCGCCGATTTTTTGCGAACCGTTATGCGCGATGTCACGCGGAGTACCCTGACCCAGCCAGCCGGTGATAACAAAAAGCACAGCCTTTAATCCAAAGGCTTGCAGTACGGGATGGGCATAAAGATAGTTGTCGAGATAGCCATCATCAAAGGTGATCATCACGGATTTTTCAGGCAGCGGCTTGCCAGCCAGAAAAGCTGCCAGATCATCCGTGCCTATGCTGCGGTAGTTGTGCCGGGCGAGCCAGGCCATCTGCGCGTGGAATGTTTCGGGTGAAACGGTCACAAGGCCTGGATTCGGGCTGACATGGTGATACATCAAGACCGGAATGCTCTGCGCAGTTTTCATGGATCAGTTTTTGCGGCCAGTAGTTTTTGATACACGGCCAACATGCCCTCAACCATCACCTCGCGCGAGTAATGTGCCTCTACCCACGGCCGTGTGGCTGCGCTCATTGTTTTTCGCAAAGGGGTATCGGACAACAGGCGGATGATGCTCGCCGCAATGGCTGTGCTGTCTCCGACGGGCACGAGCAGACCGGTTTTTCCATCGCAAATAACTTCGGGTACGCCATCTATGCGGCTGGCGATGGCAGGCACGCCCATGGCAGCCGCTTCAATAAACGCGGTGCCCAAGGCTTCCTGGTGTGTGGGCAGAATAAAAAGATCGAGTGAGGCGAGCACATTGACGACATCACTACGCAGACCAAGCAGATGCACGTTGCGGGTTAACCCGAGTTCGGCAATACGTTGATTCAAGTTGTCTGTCTGTGGGCCATCGCCGGCAAAAACAAAGTGTGCGCCGGGGAATTTTTCCAGCACGGTGGGAATGGCCTCAACCAACTCGGCGTGCCCTTTTTTGCGGCGCAAAATTGCTACGGTGCCGATAAGCGGGGTGTCATCGGCTAGGCCGAGTTCTGCCCGCAAGCTGCCAGGTGTTGTGGTTTGATAACGACTCAAATCGATGCCTGTGGGTACAGCAGTAATGCGTTCTGCCGGTACTCTGGCCGAGACGAGATAACTCGCGACAAAGCGGCTGACGGTGACGACATGGTCCGGCAGCGTGACATAACTGAATAGGGAAGAAATCGGCAGCGCCAGATGCCGCGTGCGCACGATGCGTGGCCGCTGCCGACCCAGCGAGTGTGCGGCCATGCCAGCTAACTGGGTGTCACGTCCGCTGTGAGTGTTCACGATGTCGATACGGTGTGAGGCCATTAAGCGTCTGAGCTTCCACAGCGCAGGCACATCGAGGGCGCCACGCATGGCAATATCAATCACTTCAAACGCCGCCTCGCGCGCACGGGCGCCTAAGCGAGCGCTGGGTGGGCAGGCAAGTAAAGGTTGATAACCCAGGGCGCGCAGACCAATCAGCTCATTGAGCGTGCGGTTTTCTTGCCCACCCCAGCCGAGCGATGATTCTGTGTGCAGTATTTTCATGGTCACGAGAGTACTTGTTTTTCTTGCCAATTTTCTTGTTGTTTTTCGGTAGTTCGTTGCATGCGGTAAAAATTCGCATACGCCGCATTTTTTGCAAGCAATTCGGCGTGGCACCCTTCTTCAACAATGCGCCCCGATTCCAGCACGACGATGCGATCGGCATGCTCGATCGTGGATAGACGATGGGCGACCACCAGCGTGGTACGATTTTTCATCAATACATCCAGCGCCGCCTGCACGTGACGTTCGGACTCGGTATCGAGTGCAGAGGTGGCTTCATCGAGGATCAGGATGGGCGCATTTTTCAGAATCGCGCGTGCAATCGCCAGGCGTTGACGTTGCCCACCTGAAAGCTTGACGCCATTTTCGCCAATCAATGTGGCAAAACCTTGCGGCATGTTCTCGATGAATTCCAGTGCATGTGCTGCGCGTGACGCTTGCTCTAGTGCCTCTTGCGTCACTCCCTCAAGACCATACGCAATATTGGCAGCAACCGTGTCATTAAACAGCACGACATCCTGCGACACCAGGGCAATGTTTGTGCGTAATGAGGCAAGGGTTAACGTTTCGATCGAGTGATCGTCAATCAGGATTTCGCCGGATGTGGGGTGGTAAAAGCGGGGCAGTAAATTTGCCAACGAGGTTTTACCGCTGCCGGATGTGCCGACTAGAGCAATGGTTTTCCCTGCAGGCAGTGTCAAGTTGATACCCGCCAAGGCTTCGCGGGAGGCATCAGCGTAGCGCAGGTGGACATTACGAAACATGACATTACCGGTAGCGCGTCCGAGAACAGTGGTGCCAAAATCATCTTCAGGCGTTTCATTGATCAGGGCGAAAACACTTTCGGCTGCAGCCAGTCCGCGTTGCAGTGGCGCGTTAATATCCGTCAGCCGCTTGAGTGGGGCCAGTAGCATCAGCATCGCGGTAATAAACGACACAAAACCGCCCACGGTGGTTTGGTCGCTGGCGTTGGATTGCTGTATGGCAACCGTAATAATCGTTGCCAGCGCCAGGGCGGCAAACAGTTGCACAATTGGCCCAAGTGCTGCCGCAGCAATGGTCTGGCGCATGGACTGGCTGCGTTGCGTGCCGCTGGCGGCAGCAAACCGTCGTCCTTCATAGGCTTGGCCGCCAAAAATCTTGACGACTTTATGGGCTTCAATACTTTCTTCGAGCACATGCATGATCTCGCCCATGGCGCGCTGCACGCCGCGGCTGGTAGCGCGCAAGCGTTTGCTGAAACTGAGCACCGCCAGGGCAATGGCGGGGATCATGACTAACGCAATCAGGCTCAACATCCAGTTGAGATAAAACATCCAGGCTAACAGCCCGACCACGGCCAGCGTATCTTTGATCAAAATGGTCAGCACGCCCGTGGCTGCACCGGTTACGCCAGTGACATCGTAGGCGATGCGTGACATCACCGCGCCGGATGACTGGTTGTCAAAAAATGTGGTGGGTAGCTGCACCAGGCGTTTGAACATGTCATTGCGCAGATCGAGCACAACCTTGTTGGAAACCCAGGCCAATGCATAATCAGCGCAAAAACCGAATACACCGCGCAATAAAAATACGCCTACGATGATGAGGGGCAACACCCAAGGGTTATATACCCCGGTTGTTTTGCCACCGAAGCCGTTATCCAGCAAAGGCTTCATGAGCGCAGGGAATACTGGCTCGGTGGCGGCGGAAATTGCCATGAAAAGAATAGCCAGCGCAAACGTGCGCCAGTAAGGCCGCACATAACCCAGAAGACGGATATACAACTCGCGGCTGGTAAGCAGTGTGGCGGAATAACTTGTGTCAGCGCTGGGTGTCATGGTGTGCGTACAGAGAGGGGGTGGCAGATCAGATGAGAAATAAGATAAAAAATGGCAAGACAAAAGAGTGCGACATGCTCGGCGCATTATAAGGGGCATGGTAGTTTGTGCTGCCTGTGAGACGCGTAGCGTGGGGCGACTTTTCGCAGCTGTTTGATTTGCGTGAGGTTTTCAAAAAAAGCGAAGTGCAAGGTTTATTCGCCAACTTTTGTGACAAAATGAGGGAAAATATTTGACTAAATACTTAGTCATTAATTCAGTGAAGGAGATACAGTGAGCAGTAATCCAGAGATTGGTTTATCCATAATTGCTAACGGCATTGCAACAAATTATCATGATCTTGGCAACGGAGAGCCGGTATTGATGATTCACGGCTCAGGTCCGGGCGTCACGGCCTTTGCCAATTGGCGTTTGAGCATGCCTGTCTTGTCCAAAAACTTTCGTGTAATCGCCCCGGATATGGTGGGTTTTGGTTACACCGAGCGTCCGGCAGGGGTCGAATATTCCATGCAAAACTGGGTGAGCCATGCACTGGGCTTGCTGGATGCACTAAAAATTGAGCGTGCGCACATCGTTGGCAATTCTTTTGGTGGCGGCCTGGCGCTGGCGCTGGCGATTCGCGCGCCGGAGCGTGTGAATCGCCTGGTGTTGATGGGTGCGGCGGGTACGTCGTTCAAGCTCACTCAAGGGCTGGATGATGTGTGGGGTTATCAGCCCTCTTTCGAAAATATGCGCAAGATGATGGATATTTTCGCTTATGACAGAAGCCTGGTCAGTGACGAGTTGGCGCAGTTGCGCTACGAAGCCAGTATTCGCCCCGGGTATCAAGAGGCGTTTTCCAGCATGTTCCCTGCCCCCCGTCAGCGCTGGGTTGATGCCCTGGCGAGTCGCGAAGAAGATTTACGCGCCTTGCAAAAAGACACGTTGATTATTCATGGCCGTGAAGATCAGGTGCTTCCGTTATCGGCTTCGTACAAGCTGTTTGAGCTGATTCCCAAGTCACAGCTGCATGTGTTTGGGCAGTGTGGTCACTGGACTCAGATTGAGCATGCAAGTCGCTTTACCAGGCTGGTCACCGATTTTTTGCTTGAGGCTGCCTAAGTCGATTCTAAGCTCGCCCAGATCTGGCACTGGGCCGGCTTTATTTTTATGATCTGTGAAGTTGTAAGGCGAGTACAGTTGGTTTGTCAGGTTTTAGTGTTGCAGGTGTGGCGGATGGAATACTTTATATAAATATCATCCATATTTGCCAAATAATAATCAAAGCATGACACCAGAAAGTGCTACTTTTACTTGCTGGTTTTATGAATACTTTTTTAGGAGCGAGAAAATCTCATGAGCATAACGCTATCTTCGCGGCGGACTTTTCTGCAGGTGACGGTGAGTGGCGGCGCTGTGTTGCCGCTACTCACCTCGCTTGGCATGGCGACCCATGCCACCGCCGGTGACCTGGCTGAGACAGAAAACAGCCTTTGTTTGTTTGAGGCAGATGCAGCAATGGGTGCCGATATGGCCGCCGGCGTGCGTCGGATTGGTCTTGCCTATCAAACAGTGACACTAGATGATGCGGCTGGCTGGAGCGCGATGCTGGATACGCTGGAATCCGCCCGTGGCCGTTCGTTAGCCGTACTGGGGCGTCCGGCCACTGTGTTTGCTGTGCGCGGCATGTTAGAGCCGACTTGGCGCGTAGTGCTCGAAGGAAGGCATAGCCGCCAGGCGGACAGCCAGATGCGGCATGAGTTTACTGGGCTGGATGCGCCGATGAAACAATTGGCTGGCTGGCTGGACCGTGTGCGTGACCCTGCACAGTACGCTGTTGTGCTTGCGTCAATGACGCGGGGTGAATTTTCAACGGCTGCAGAGCGCAAAACACTGGATTTGAATTCGCATATTTGGCCGGGCAGCGATCTTGTTTCGCTCCTGGCCTGGCCAAAAGGAGTTGTCTGATGGAATCCGTTCTACCCCCCGGAATAAAGCGTGAACAGTTTGCTGCATTGCTTGCTGACCTGCAAAAAGTCGTTGGGCGCGAATTTGTATTTACTGACACCCAATGGGAGCTGCCAGCCTATAACGATGCTTATCTCACCACGCCGGCTGAGCTGCACCAGCCCTCAGCGGCTGTTGCGCCAGCTAATGTAGAAGAATTGCAGCGAGTGCTGGAAGTAGCGCGCCACTACAAAGCGCCGTTGTGGACCATTTCGACTGGTAAAAACTTTGCCTATGGCGGCCCGGCGCCGCGTAAAGCGGGCTACATTGTGCTCGATCTCAAGCGCATGAATCGCATCCTTGAGGTGAATGAAAAGCACGGTTATGCGGTTGTGGAACCTGGCGTGAGCTACATGGACTTGTATCGCCACCTGCAAAAAATCGGTAGCAAACTATGGGTGGATTGCGCAGCTCCTGGTTGGGGTGGCGTGCTGCCGAACATGACCGAGCACGGCGTGGGCTATACCCCTTACGGGGATCACGTCACAATGCAGTGCGGCATGGAAGTCATGCTCGCGGACGGCACCTTGGTGCAAACGGGTATGGGTGCTTTGCCCGGCAGTCAAACCAATCATCTGTACAAATATGGCTTTGGTCCATCGGTGGATGGTTTGTTTACCCAGTCCAACTTTGGGGTAGTGACTAAAGTCGGTATGTGGTTAATGCCTGAGCCACCCGGCTATCGTCCGTACATGATTACCTTCGAGAAAGAAAGTGATCTGCACGCTATCACCGAAGTGTTGCGCCCGCTCAAAGTGAGCATGTTGATTCCCGCCGTGGCAATGACGGTTGAGATGTTGTGGGAGGCGGCCGTGCAAGTAACGCGCCGTGACTATTACACAGGCAAAGGCCCTATTCCCGATAGCGTGCGCAAGAAGATGCGCAGTGATCTGAAGATTGGTGCGTGGAACTTCTACGGTGCTTTGTATGGCCCGCCACCCATGATGGATAACACATGGGAAGTGATTCGTGATGCCTTTGCAAGTATTCCGGGCGCCAGGTTTTACTTTGATAAAGATCGCGCAAAAGATGACGTGGCTTGGCAGTATCGGAAAAAGCTGGGCGCGGGTATTCCAAACATGACCGAATACAACGTGATGAACTGGATTCCCAATGGCGCACATATCGACTTCTCGCCTATTTCTCCGGTGACGGGTGCAGATGCAACCAGGCAATATGAGTTGATTCGTGACCGCTGCAATAAAGCCGGGTTTGACTATTGCGGCGAGTTTGCGGTGGGCTGGCGCGATATGCACCATATTTTCTGCCTCACGTTTGATCGTAATGATCCTAAGCAAAAAGCACGAGCCAACAAGTTGTTTGGCGAGTTGGTAGATGCGGCTGCTGCTGCGGGTTATGGTGAGTATCGAACGCATGTGGACTTCATGGATCGGATTGCAGGTACCTATAACTGGAATGATTCGGCGTTATTGAGAATGCATGAAAAGGTCAAGGACGTGGTTGATCCCTCCGGCATTCTGTCGCCGGGGAAAATGGGCATTTGGCCAAAATCCATGCGTAAGGGGAGGGCATGATGAAGGCGCGATTGATGAACGAGATCATTGTTGGCCGGCGCGCGCTGGCATCTATCTTGGTGTCGGCAGCACTGGCGCTGGGAATAGTCGGCGCTGGTGGGACGGCGCATGCAGCCGATGCGGTTGTTGCAGCTGCCCCTGCACAGGTAGCGTTAAGCCCTGAAGCGCTAGAAAAGGGCGCGATGCTGTTTGTCAAGAATTGCATCATGTGTCACGAGCGGGGGATGGAGCATCCCGGTACGGCAGCGCTGAGCTACCTGTATGGCAAGGGCAAGGGCGCGCTTGCGGATCGCAACAATTTAACGCCAGATTTTGTGCGTTTCTTTGTGCGGAACGGCCGCGGTTTAATGCCGGCTTTCCGCACTGGGGAGCTCAATGACGCAGAGTTAAAAGTGCTCGCCGATTATCTGTCTGCCGGCCCGCACCCAGCCACACTAGAAAAATAACGAGGAGCTTTCATGTCAGTTAAAAAACTTAATCTGTGGATTGGCGGCGAGTATCGTCCTGCGAAAGATAACGCGGTTTTCATTGATCACAACCCGATTGACGACCGCCCGTATGCTGAAGTCGCCAAAGCCTCGGCAGACGATGTGCATCTGGCCGCTGAAGCCGCGCATGCTGCATTTGCAAGCTATCGCAGCACAACGCCAGGTCAGCGTGAAACCTGGCTAAGCCGTGCCGCTGATTTGCTGGAAGAACGCAAGGATGCTTTTGCCGATGTGCTGATTGATGAAATTGGTTCGCCGTTGTTGAAAGCGCATTTTGAAATCAAATACGCCATCGCTCATCTGCGAACTGCAGCGGGTATTCCGCGTCGTATCACGGGCCAAACCCTGCCTTCCGATGTCCCCGGCCGCTTTAGCATGAGCGTGAGGGAGCCGTTGGGTGTGTTTGCCTGCATCACCCCGTTCAATGTGCCGCTGATCAAGGCCATGAAGCAATGCACAGGGCCGCTTGCAACGGGCAATACCGTTGTGTTGCTGGCTTCAGAAGAAGCGCCCGCGCTGGCTATTCTGGTTGCCGAATTGTTCCGTGATGCAGGTTTTCCTGCGGGGGTGTTTAATGTCATCACCGGGTTTGGTCATGAAATTGGCGATAGTTTAGTCACGCACCCGCGTATCAAAGGCGTTAACTTCACGGGTTCAACCCGCGTGGGTCGTCACTTGTCCATGCTGTGCGGCGAGCATATGAAGCGCGCCTTGCTGGAGTTGGGTGGCAAAAATCCGCTGATTATCTTGAAAGACGCAGATCTGGATGCGGCAGTGCATGCTGCTGTATTTGGCATGTTCTTGTTCCAGGGGCAAGCCTGCATGGCATCCAGCCGTATTTTGGTCGAAGCGCCAATTTACGATGAGTTCTTGAAGCGCTACAAAGCGGCCACTGCAGGCGTAGGCCACGGTGATTTGCGCAGCCCGCAAACCATGTTGGGGCCGATCATCTCGCAACGTCAGCGGGACCGCATTCGCCATCACATCGCCGATGCGGTTGCCAATGGCGCAACGCTGGAAACAGGGGGTAACTGGGAAGGCAATCGCTGTCTGCCGACGATACTTACCCACGTGAATGAAAACATGGTGTGCTATCAGGAAGAAACCTTTGGTCCCGTCACGGCGATCTATAAAGTCGGCTCTGCTGATGCGGCGTTAGCGATTGCCAACGATACCGCGTATGGTTTATCAGCTGCTGTCTTTACACAAAATCTTGCTGAAGCGATGCGCCTGTCGCAGCAAATTCACGCCGGCATGGTGCACATCAATGCATCCACGCTGCATGACGAACCGCATGTGCCGTTTGGGGGCGTGGGCGACTCCGGCATGGGGCGTGAAGGTGCACAAACAGATATTGACCACTGTACCGAGTGGAAGTGGATAACAATACAAGCCCCCGGAGCCGCCCATGGCCACTGAAAAAGTCGTATCGCTATCCGCCGAGGCCAAAGCAGTCGCCGCACGCGTGGGTTCGTTGCGTGACTTTCTTGCCTATCTGGGTGAGCACGATCAGTGCGTGTATTGGCCTGACCCGGTGATGCCCGAGCCGGATATTCGCAATATTTCAGTGGCTGCGGGAAATAATGTGTCGACGGGGCCAGCAGTCATATTCGACAAAATTCGTGGTTACCCAGGTAAGCGCATCGCAGTCAATGTGCACGGTAGTTTTGGTAACTTGGCCTTGCTGCTGGGCCTGCCAAAAACAACCCCGGTACGCGAGTTGTTTTTTGAAATCATTCGGCGCTGGGGTTCTGATAAACCATTGCTCGAACGTGTGGCGCCAGAAAAAGCACCAGTCAATGAAAATCGGGTGGATAAGAATATCAACCTGTATGATTTGCTGCCCTTGTATCGCATCAACGCAAACGATGGTGGCTTTTACATTGGCAAAGCCTGTGTCGTGAGCCGCGATCCCCTTGAGCCGGATAATTTTGGCAAGCAGAATGTGGGCATTTATCGTATTCAAGTCATGGGGCCGGATACCTTCACTTTGCTGTCGATTCCGGCACACGATATGGGTCGCCAGATGCTGATGGCTGAACAACATGGCAAGCCGTTGAAGGTTTCTGTCATGATTGGCAACCACCCAGCCATGCCGATGTTTGCCGCAACGCCCGTGGGTTACGATGAATCCGAATTTGCCTACGCCTCGCAAATGATGGGCGCGCCCTTGCGCTTGACCACGGCAGTCAATGGCACAGATATTCTGGCGGACACCGAGATGGTGATTGAGGGCGAATTGCAGCTCAATCAGCGCGAGGTCGAAGGCCCGTTTGGTGAGTTTCCGGGCAGCTATAGCGGCGTGCGTAAAGTACCGCTATTTCGCGTGACTGGCGTTAGCCATAGAAATAACCCCATCTTTGAGAATATCTATATTGGCAAGGGCTGGACGGAACACGACACGCTGATCGGTCTGAATACCTCTGCGCCTATTTATGCGCAGTTGAAAAAGGATTTCCCGGAAGTCGCCGCCGTTAATGCCCTGTATCAGCATGGCTTAACTGGCATTATCTCGGTGAAGAATCGCTTCTCCGGCTTTGCCAAGTCGGTTGCGATGCGGGCGCTGGGCACGCCACATGGCACGATGTATCTGAAAAACCTGATCCTGGTGGATGAGAATGTGGATCCCTTCGATCTGAATCAGGTGATGTGGGCGCTATCTACGCGTACTCGCGCGAATGACATTATTGTCATTCCCAATATGCCGATGGTACCGATTGATCCGGCAGCCGAAGTGCCAGGCAAAGGGCATCGCTTGATTATCGACGCCACGAGTTTTATGGCACCAGATAATCTGGGTGCTGATCCGCATCTCGTGGATCGTCCGATGGGCCCGGAAATTGACGCCTTGATGCAGCGCTTGAATGAACTTCAGAAAGGACGCACCTGATGAAAGTGATTTGTTCCCGGTGTGAGTCACCAGGGGTGACGCAAATGCATGCCGGTATGGAAGATGGGAAAGTTCTATGGCGCGTCTGGCACTGTAAGGATTGCGCCTACACGTGGCGGGATAGCGAGCCTGCTGAGTCGATAGATCCTAAATTGCGACCAGCTTGGGCGCAGATGAAAGGTGTGGATTTTGATAGTCTGCGGCAGGTTATTCCACCCGCCCGCAAACCAACTTGATAGTGGCGAGGAATATCATGACAATAAGCACATTGGAAGCAAAGCTCAAAAAAAGCGGGGTAACGCTTGAAGCGCTGACTGACACAAAAATTCTACGCGGCACTGCAGGCATATCGAACCTGCCTAAAAAAGTGATACGCCCCAAAACGGTGAAAGAAGTCCAGGTGATTCAAAAGGCGGCTCATGCCGAGGGTGTGGCTTTATGGGTTGCGCCCAATGCCAGCGGAAATGGTTTGCTCGCGCCCGAGGTAATGAGTGAGCCCGTGCTGGTTGATTTATCGGCCATGCGTGCGGTGATCGTTATTGATCCCAATTCTGCGACGGTACTGGTTGAGCCGGGTGTCAGTCATGCGGATTTAAGCGCCGCCTTGAAAGCAAAAGGCCATGATTTTTGGGTAGATAGCGGGCGTAACGACGCAGAGTCAATCTTGGGTAGCATCTGGGACCGGTCATTCGGCTATACCGCGTATAGCGATAACTTGATGATGCAGTGCGGCCTGGAAGTGGTCACTGCGGACGGCACCCAGGTGCGTACCGGGATGGGCGCTTTTCCGAGAGGCGATTGCTGGCAATTGTTCAAGCTAGGTTTTGGCCCCTACGTTGATGGCAGCTTCACGCAATCAGGTTTGGGCATTCCTACCAAAGTGGGTTTGTGGATTTCCCCTGCGCCACCGGCATATCGTCCTTTTGCCTTCCGCATTGATGACGAAGAAACCATGACAGCTGCGGTCGAGATCATGCGCGATCTGCGTATCAACATGGTGGTGCCGAATACTGTGGTGGTCATCGATGGTGAGAGCGAGCGCACCTTGCTGGGCGGAACGCCTGCAGCGTGGAACGTTTACGGCGCGCTATACGGCCTGCCAAAAAACGTGGAACTGTTGTGGGGCATGCTCAATGGGATAGCTGGCAAGCTGGGCAAAGCTCGCCTTGAAGATTTAACGTCGGCAAAAGAGACTTCAGGTGCCGCGCGCGCTGCCCTGATGAAAGGCCGACCCGTTGCCGAATGGGCACAGTATGAGAAATCTGTTGGCTCTCGCTATTTGCGCCTGGTGTTTGCCATGCCGATCGAAGGTGCGCAAGCACTCAAGTTTGCAAAACGGACACAAGAAGTTGCCAAGGCAGCAGGATGTGGTGTCATCGTCGAGCAGGGAACTTCATGGCGAGCACTGCTGGGCGAGGTATTGCTGTCATACGAAGAAGGTCAGGCGCAGCGTGCGCTGGATTGCGGCAATGCCTTGATCCGTGAGTGGGCAACGCAAGGTATTGGGGTGGTGCGAGCGGATCCGGCATTCCGCAAAGCCGCCATGGCGACTTACAGCGACGCAGGCTTTAACAAACTGCAAGCACTGTTGACCAGCGCTATTGGCTCAACCGATGTATCCAGGCAAGCCGCATGAGTGATACCCGGCAACGGTTGATCGTTGCTGTCAGCGGTGCGTCGGGTTCGTTGCTGGGTCTGCGCTTATTGCAATTGTTGAGTCAAGTGGAGGGGTGGGAGACGCACCTTGTGCTGTCCTCCGCTGCCGTACTTACCGCAAAGCTGGAACTGAACAAAACACGCGAGACCTTTGAGTCATTGGTCACGCATGTCCATAACAACAAAGACATTGGGGCATCCATTGCCAGCGGCTCATTTCGTACCGCAGGCATGGTGGTGATACCATGTTCCATGAATACGCTGTCTGCGGTTGCCAATGGAGCGAGTAGTAATTTGATTA
>JAYTIQ010000216.1:0-3963 GCA_043731705.1 Rugosibacter sp. | reverse complement strand
TCGAGTATCAACGGCATTGGGAGTCACTTGCTTTTGTCACCGGTGGCAGCAATTACCATGCACCCGCGCAGCGGGTGGGTGATTTTCTTGCCCAAAAGCCATCTACCGTTCTAGGTGAAGTGCACCCGTCATATACCCCGGGGATTCATCTCACCGATCTGTCTTTGTGCCTGCCTGAATTTGTGACCACCACGCTGCGCGAAGCCTTGCCCGCCTTTGGCAAACAGATTCGCGGTTTTGCCATGGAAGATGCGTTGATGACGGGGATAGAAACGCGCACATCGTCCCCGGTGCGCATCACCCGAAACGAGCATTATCAAAGCATGAATACACGCGGCTTGTTTCCCGCCGGTGAAGGGGCAGGCTATGCAGGGGGGATTTTATCCGCCGCTATCGACGGCATCAAAGTCGCTGAAGCAGTTGCACTCAGCTTGATACAGACTTGACGAAGTGCCGCTGGCACCTCGTTTTTACTCTAAAGATTCAAGCTTTTCAGGTTTCCGCAGCAGCAAGCGCCAGTTCAGCGGCCCGGCGGGTTTTTCCGGCACGCGCAGGCATATGGCACAACCCGCAAACATACCCACGGGTGGGATCAAATGCATGGGTGACAAAATCACCACCACACTCACGACATGCTGCCATTTGCAGCATTTTTGCATCGAAAAACCGTACCATCGTCCACGCTCGCGTGAGCGAAAGCACGACGTCCATACTGCCTCGCTCAATCTGCTCAACATACATGCGGTAAGACTTGATGATCAGCTCCAGCCCTTTTAATTGCGTATGTTTCTGAAAAAAACGGTAATACGCCATGAACAAGGAGGCATGAATATTAGGCTGCCATGTCATGAACCAGTCCGTTGAAAAAGGCAGCATGCCTTTCGGGGGGGATTCTCCCTTAACTTCCTTATACAGTTTCAATAGGCGTTCACGAGAAAGATTGGTCTCCGCTTCGAGCAATTGCAAACGCGCACCGAGCTTTACCAGATCAACCGCCAGACGAATTTCATTCGCCTCCGTAATAACGGATTTATTCTTCATTCACACCTCCGTACCACCAAAAACCATCAGAAGAAAATACAAGAAATCACGTATCAACCAATAGTGGCAACAGGGCGGCCAGCAGCAAGGATGGCAGCATGCACATGCGCAGCACCCCGGTCGCGCTCGTGATTGGCCAGCAAATCAAGCAGCAAGGTGTCGTCAAAACGGAAGCTGCACAACAGCATGTCTGAGCTAGCCATTTTGAGCACTTGACCCGGCGTAAGGCGCGTCAGAACATCGGCAATTTCTTCGCTGATACCCAATCGGAAAATGGCCGCTTCACGATCCGAGCGAACCATGTTTTGCGCCAACATCAAATAGGAAAGGTTGACTTCTTTTATATCGTTGTAGGCATCCGTTTTCATCATGCACCCCCTAGTAGTAAATATTATGAATACTTACGGTGTATTCACTTGCTCAACTCCTATCCGGAATCACAGCAATTGCATGATTGCACAGGCGGCAACAAGGAGGATATCAATAGAAAAACCATTCTATTGTCGAAATTAGATACATCTATTTGTAAGGGTTTTACTTACATATTCACCGTATCTGAGCGCTAGAGAAAAGAGTAACTCGCGCAGTAACCCTGAAATTCCTATACGCCAACGCAAAACAATCCGGCGCGTTAAACTAACGTCATGGACCCACCTCTGAAATTCTGCAGCGTTTGCGGCGCACCGGTTAGTCAACGAGTACCAGCAGGTGATTCTTTTTTGCGCCATGTCTGTACGGTATGTGACACGATTCATTACCGCAACCCGCGTTTGGTCGTCGGCAGCTTGCCCGAATGGGGTGAACGTATTCTGTTGTGTCGTCGCGCCATTGATCCCGGCTATGGCAAATGGACGCTGCCCGCAGGATTCATGGAAAACGGTGAAACGGTTGCTCAAGCGGCTATTCGCGAAACCTCGGAGGAAGCTTGCGCACGCATTGCGCTAGATGATCTGTTCAGCCTCATCAGCGTGCCGCACATTGATCAAATACATGTGATCTATCGCGCGCATTTGCTCGACCTGGATTTTGCTGCCGGCGAAGAAACCCTCGAATTACGCTTGTTTAGCGAAGAGGAAATTCCTTGGGATGACATCGCATTTCGCACCATACACCTCACCTTGCGCCATTACTTTTCCGATCGCCGTGCAGGAAACTTTCGTTTTCACGAAGAAACCATCTCGCCTCAACATGACGCTCGCTAACGCGAGCTTGACCTATACCTTACCCATCGTTGATATCGAACACCACTGGCAAGACAACCGAAAAAGCCTTGCCGCGCAACACGTCTGGTACAGGCGTATGCTGCGCACCGGCTTCAATCATGATTTGCGCCGCCCGATCAAGCGCTTCATGGCCACTGGATTTATTCAGAGTCACCACTACTTGCCCTGCGCTATCTACTGCAAGAAAAATCTCAACCGTGCCGGCCCAGCCTGCGGCAAGTGCCTGTGCCGGATAACGTTTAAAGCGTCGCGACTGGGTTGCTAACCCCAACCGATACCGCCGCAAACCATCGGCAGACAACCCGGCAACAGACGCCGAATTTTGCAAATTATTTTGCAATCCCTCGCGTTGATCACTCTGCTGATCATTTGTTACCGCCACCGGCATGCCGGGTGCTGCAGCGGATCTCACCGACTCAGTTGATTCGGCTTGCTGCATTGGTAAAACATCAGTCGTCATGGGCAAAGCACGAGCTGGCAGCTGAGCAACAGGTACTTTAAAGCTCGGCGGTTCTTGGCGTGCTGGCGACACGGAAGTTAACACCCGGGGCATCGGTCGCGGAGAGGCAGGTAAGTACGTAAACACATGCGACGGCCCTGCAGCAACAACCGAAGTAACTGGCGCTATGGCCACAGGTGCCAAGCGTAACCGCGCGATTAACCCAGGCACTAAAGCAAATGTTGATTCCTGCGGTGCAAGCCTTGATGGACCCAGCGACAGCAACACGCCGTGCAGAAAAAGAGAGCAAAGCAGCGCAAACCACAGCTTTCGCCGGATTAATCCTCGTTGTTCTCTGCTATCAAAAGTCATTGCACTCTGTTAAATTCACTGTATTACAGGATTCTACGAGATGAACTCCTATCCGCTGATTCTCACTCTGGATCAATATGGCGTACCGCATCGCTGGGTTACTTGGCAACATGCGTGCGTTTATGTGGCGCGCGATCTCGTTGCGTGGGATGCGGGCGATACGGAATTCACTTTTTATGGCGGACAAAACCGCATCACCGGGGAACGCTCCGCTTTATGCACCCGCAGCATCATTGCCATTCGCGGCAAAGCCTTGTTTGGTCGCGCTCTGCGTCCGATTCCCCCATTATCGAATCGAGAACTATTTCATCGCGACCGAAGCATCTGTGCCTATTGCGTCAAGGAGTTCCCTCCTCAACGACTAACGCGCGATCACGTTTTACCCGTTTCTCAAGGCGGGCGGGATGCATGGATGAATGTTGTCACCGCTTGTCGTACCTGCAACCAATCCAAAGGGGGGCGCACACCCGAACAAGCCCGCATGCAACTCGCCTATGCGCCCTACGTGCCGAACAAAGCGGAATACCTGATTCTCAGCAACCGCCGCATTCTGGCTGACCAAATGGATTTTCTGGCTCGCCACGTGCCCTCGCAAAGCCGCTTGCATATAGTGCAGACTTAACGCGCAACATCCATCTGACAGAACTTTTGTTCCTACTTCGTTATCACGCATTTAGCCCGTAGTTACCCTGTAGTTACCCCGTAATTACCCTGTCATTGCCGCCCAAATGCAATGTATTTCACGTGTCGGCGCAATGCATCCTTATAATGCTTACCCGTGCATACTTTGTGTGCCTGTCACCCCACCACCATGTCCCCCACGCTCACCTCGCTATCCGCACAGCCCAAGCCGCTGACGTCCTATCGCAAATACTGGGCGCAGCGCTT
>JAYTIQ010000215.1:0-3523 GCA_043731705.1 Rugosibacter sp. | reverse complement strand
TGCGCCCTGCCAGTATTCATCGAGTAGTTGCGCCAGTCGGTAGAGCAGTGCGCCAGCGGGGCCAAGCAACACAAACCAGAATAGCGGCGCAAAGACATGCGTGTTGGACAAAGGCAACGCGCGTTCAATCGCCAGACGGGCGACCTCGCTGCTAGAAAGCCTGTCACCATTCTGGCCGCGCCATTCGGCCAGAATATGCCGTGCCTCATCGATTTCGCCATTTTGCAAGGCCAAGTGGATGTCGGTAAAAAAATGGCTGAACTGACGAAAACCCATGGTCAGGTACAGGATGCCAATGCTTAACAATACCGCCAATAAGGGTTGAGCATTTTGCAGCAGACGGTGCACAATGAATAATCCCACTGTGGGGATAGCAGCCCCTAGCACCCAGGCAATGCCGCCATGCAGGCGAACGCCATCATTCAAGCGCTGTTCAAGAAAGGCAGCCAGCTTGGCGACTGGAGCTCGTACCAGTCGTTCGGCAGACAAGGGCTGAAACTGTTCCAGAATCAGCGCGACAAGAATTGATAGGAGTGTCATACGATTAGGATCGGATCAGGATCGATTCAGGTTTCGGCAAATAAAAAATGATGCAGGCTAACCAGCATACCTGCGGTAGCACCCCAAATATAGCGGCCTTGCCATGGCATGGCCCAATATTCACGCGTTTCACCTTGAAATTCGCGTTGTTGGCGCTGGTGGTTTTTCTGATCGAGCAAAAATTCCAGCGGCGGTTCAAACACATCGGCTACTTCAAAATCATCCAGCTTAAGGTTGAGCGGTGGGGTAACCAGCGCAACGATAGGTGTGATGAGAAACCCTGTGACGGTATGGTATTCAGGCAGTCGGCCCAAAATCTCGATTTGTTCGGCGGTCAGCCCCACTTCTTCTGCTGCTTCGCGCAAGGCTGTTGCTTCAGGTGATGCATCGGAGGACTCGCGGCGTCCCCCGGGAAAGCTGATTTGTCCTGCGTGATCACGTAAATGTGCTGTGCGTTGCGTTAGCAGCAAGGTGGCCCCGGTCGCGCGCAAAATGATGGGTACCAACACGGCCGCATGCACGAGTGGGGAGTTTGTAGTTGCGTCAGGCTTGGTGGAGGCAGCTTCGCGGATAGGTGGCGCAACAATGCCTGCGCGAAAACGGTGGCGCAAAAGAGAGAGTAGTGTTCCGCTAGAATGTGTAGCGGATAAAACAAGGGATTCCGACATGAAACCGATCGCTGTATTCCGTCATAGCCCCAATGAGGGCCCCGGGTATTTTGCCACATTCCTTCTCCAACACTCGTTGCCATGGACATTGTTTACGGTGGATGCCGGCGTATTGCCACCGCCGACTTCTGCCGATTTTTCGGGACTGTGCTTCCTGGGTGGACCAATGAGCGTCAATGATGATCTGCCGTGGATTGCTCCGGCGTTAAGCCTGATTCGCGATGCGGATAGCCGAGGCGTTCCTGTTATCGGCCACTGCCTTGGCGGGCAGTTGATGAGTAAAGCGTTTGGTGGCGTGATCACAAAAAACCCCGTCAAGGAAATTGGCTGGGGACAAGTCGAGTTTGTCAGCGCGGCAGTTGCCGAATGGGTGGGCGACAGGGTTGCCGATACTGCTGCCAATACGGCTGTCGATTTTGCTGTATTTGAGGCATTTCACTGGCATGGTGAAACATTTAGCTTGCCGCCGCAGGCAACACGCATTTTGCAAAGTGCGCACTGCGAAAACCAGGCCTTCGTGCGCGGGCTGCATTTAGGCATGCAGTGTCATGTCGAAATGACGGAAAGCATGATTCGGCTCTGGGGCAGGCATTGGGCTGATGAGGGCGTTGCCGCGTCGGCTTCGGTACAAACACCGGAGCAAATGACCACAGCGCTGGATACCCGCATGGCGCGCATGCGGCAGGTTGCCGATCGACTCTATAGCCACTGGATTAAAGGCTTGAAAACCGATTGAATCCAGCCAGGCGAGTGAGGCAGCTTTAAGACAACATCAGTCCCTGAAGTTGCCGTATTGCAACGGAAAGTCGTCAATGGATTTTTTAACCAGGGCGATGGTTTCTTGCAGCAAGTCGCGCTTGGCACCGGTCACGCGCACGGCGTCGCCCTGAATGCTGGCTTGCACTTTGAGTTTGCTGTCCTTGATCAGCTTGACGATTTTCTTGGCCAGCTCGGTTTCTATGCCGATCTTGATTTTCAATTCCTGCTTGACCTTGTTGCCGGAGATTGTCTCGAGCTTGCCTATCTCCAGCCGCTTGGTACTTTCGCGTTCCTTTTTTTCCATCTCGGGAAACAGGATGTCCTTGATCTGGCTAATCTGGAACTCGGAATCCCCAAAAAGGGTGAGGGTTTTGTCTTTCTCGTTCAATTCAACCCGCGCTGTGGTGCCTTTGAAGTCGTAGCGGTTGCCAATATGGCGGCCAGCCACGTCGACCGCATTTTTCAGGGCGACCAGATCAGCTTCGGATGAAATATCAAATGAGGGCATGGCACAGACTCCTAAGTAGGGGCTCCTGAATCAAGCGAAGTGGCACACGTAGTGATAGGGCTCGCCTGTCACTTCAATGTCGAATTGCGAGTTGCCAGGCACGCTGAATTGCTCGCCTGCGCGGCATGTTTTCCAGTCTTCCCCTTGGAGGCGGTAACGGCAACAGCCGACAACTGTTTCCATGATTTCAGGCGCGCCGGTGTTAAAAGTCAGGCTCGCTGGCAAAATCACACCCACACTTTTTTTGGTGCCATCTGCGAACTGAACGGTATGACTGATGCACTTGCCATCGAAATAAACGTTGGCTTTTTTAGAGACGGTAACGTGATCAAATTGCGGCATATTAAATTCCCCATACTTTCTGAATGATGATTTTGGCAACGAACCCGATCATGCCAAAAGCCAGGACAAAGAACAAAATAAAGGTTCCCATCTTGCCGGCTTTTGATTTCCACGCCAGTTCGCCAATGATGAAGAGCATGAAAAGCATGAATCCGGCAATACCGAATGTCATGCCGAATTGCGTCATCTGCTCTTCGGAAATACCAAACATTGCCGGTTAATGATCTATAAAAGCTCTAGCGCTTGCTATTGGCGCGATTGGCACCAATACGCAGCCGCAAGGCATTCAAGCGAATAAAACCGTGCGCATCTTTCTGGTTGTAGGCACCGGCATCATCCTCAAACGTGGCGATGGTCGAATCAAACAAGGAATCATTTTTCGAGTCGCGGCCAACTACACTGACATTGCCCTTGTAGAGCTTGAGGCGCACCCAGCCATTCACGGTCTGCTGCGTATGGTCGATCAGGGTTTGCAGTGCGAGACGCTCCGGGCTCCACCAGTAGCCGTTGTAGATCAGGCTGGCATAGCGCGGCATGAGATCGTCCTTGAGGTGCGCCGCGGCACGATCGAGGGTAATCGACTCGATGCCGCGATGCGCTACCAGCATGATGGTGCCGCCCGGCGTTTCGTAAACGCCCCGCGACTTCATGCCGACGAAGCGGTTTTCCACGAGGTCGAGCCGGCCGACGCCGTGCTTGCCGCCCA
>JAYTIQ010000214.1:0-6172 GCA_043731705.1 Rugosibacter sp. | reverse complement strand
GTGCCTCATCATTTCGCCCTGCCTGCTCTGCGATCTGGCCGAGGTAAAAGCGCGCCGCATCCTGCTCACCCTGTCCCAGCGCCATGAAATGCTTGAGATTTTTTTCCGCTGTGGCAACATCATTTAACTGTAACGAGAGTATGCCAACGGCAAACAACACGTCCGGGTTTTCCGGATTGAGCCGTAGCAGGGTTTCAAACTCTTTTCGGGCATCGTCATAGCGTTTTTCAGCCACCAAGGTGCGCGCATAACCCAAGCGCACATTATGGGCTGAGGGGTTGGCCGCAAGAAAACGCTTCAAAAAATCAAGCTGCGGCGCACCCGGCTCAAGCAAACCCGCTTTCAACAACGCGGCAGGCTCCCATGGGGTGCGCAATGCAAGCGCTTGATCCACTTCGCTCATGGCACCCGCTTTGTCATTCACTGCCAGCGCTGCTTGAGCACGCACCAAGTGCGCTTCGGGCAATGCTGCATAAGGCTGGGTGAGTTGATCAAACAAGCGCTTGACTGCTGCTTTATCGGGGTAATTTGCGAAAGCACGGTGTTGCTGAAGCAACAAATCGCCGGTGCGCGGGCCAGCATTTTCAAGATCATGCGCCAAGGTAACCGCCAACTCGTCGATCCGGCCACTGGCCAGCAGCAAGGTAGCCAACATCTGCTGCGCTTCTTTGGCTTGTGGATCAATTGCTACCCACATGCGTGAAGCTTCCAGCGCGGTGGGATACTGCCGTGCATATAACGCTACTTCCGCCGCACGTCGCACAATGCGCGGGTCCCGCGTATTTTTCGCCAGATCAAAATATACCTCTGAGGCAACCGTCATCTGGCCGCGTTGCCCGGCAATTTCGGCCAGCAAAAATTCATAGAGAATTTTTTCCGTCAAGGCCATTTTTGGCAAGCGCTCATCCTCTTTAGTACTCGTTGCCACCTCAGATACCTGATCAATGGTTGACGTTGGCACATCTTGCACCAGCAATACTGATGGACTCTTCTGCGCCAGCGCAAAGCTGCTGCAAAAAAACAAGGCCAGCACCATGGGGCGCAACGCCGGGCGCAACGTCGGCCGCAGAGCGTGCCGCAAGACACCGGACATCATCGGATAATCAATAGAATTCATAAGCAAGGTACCTAGTAAAACAGTCGCATACAATGCGGTGATGTTATCAGTTTCGTATGCCTTTTTCGTATGCCTGAACTACCTGAAGTTGAAGTCACTCGCCGTGGTATCGCCCCTGCGCTGGTTGGCCGCCGTCTCACCAGCGCCGAGTTTCGCGCCCCTGCGCTGCGCTATCCGCTCCCCCATGCGCAGCGCGCGGCTTTTGTTGGCCAACGGCTGATCTCGCTCACTCGACGCGCAAAATATCTGTTGCTGAATTTTGGCACCGGCCATCTGTTAATCCATTTGGGCATGTCGGGCAGCCTGCGTTTATTGCCAACCCGTACCTCTGCGCCAGCACAAAAACATGACCATGTTGATTTGGTCTTTGATGAAACCACGCTGCGCATGCGCGACCCGCGACGCTTTGGCGCCATGCTTTGGCTGGAAAGCAACGAGCTTAACGATATTCTCACGCATCCCTTGCTGGCAAAGCTCGGCATCGAACCACTGGATGAAGCATTTGACGCCCACTGGTTAAAGACCGAACTCACGGGCCTTAAATCAGCCATCAAACCCGTGCTGATGGATAGCCATCGCATTGTCGGCATCGGCAATATTTATGCCACGGAAAGTCTCTTTCGTGCGGGCATTAATCCACGCACTGTGGCCGGTAAAATTTCCCTGGCACGCCTGCAACGCTTGGTGCCGGTAATCAAAACCACGCTAAACGCAGCGATTGACGCTGGCGGCAGCAGCCTGCGCGATTTCATTCATTCGGACGGCAGCTCAGGCTATTTTCAGCAGCACTATTTTGCTTATGGCCGCACGGGTCAGCCCTGCCGAATTTGCGGCCAGGCGATCCATGAAATAAAGCAGGCGCAGCGCACAACGTTTTACTGTACGCATTGCCAGCGGTAGCTGTTTTTATTTTGCCGCTACCTTCGCGGTCAAACGCATGAACTTGGCCATCAAGTCGTCTTTTGATTCGACGTTATCCTTGTCATGCGGAATGCAATCCACGGGGCAGACTTCGCGACACTGCGGGGCATCAAAGTGGCCGACACATTCGGTGCATTTTGTCGGATCGATGACATAAATTTCGTCGCCTTGCGAGATGGCATTATTCGGGCATTCCGGCTCGCATACGTCACAGTTGATGCATTCATCGGTAATCAGTAAAGACATGAGTTTCCTTGAGCTTTCTTGAATTTTCCCGGCACAAATTCAGCTGTTTTGAGCGGCTGTTTTTTTAGCTAAATTTGCCAGTACTTGTGGTGACACAAACTTTGACACATCTCCGCCAAGCAGAGCGATTTCACGCACCATGGTGGAAGAAATGAACATGTATTGCTCAGCGGGTGTGAGAAAAACCGTTTCCACATCGGGATATAAATTGCGATTCATGCCCGCCATCTGAAATTCGTAATCAAAATCGGATACCGCCCGCAAACCGCGCACAACAATGGTTGCATGATGCTCATAGACAAAGTTCATGAGCAAGAAATCAAAGCCGTGTACTTCAACATTCGGCACTTCCCGCAAAATCTCACGCGCCATATCTACCCGCTCGGCCATTGAAAACAGCGGATTTTTTTTGCGGCTTTCTGCCACACCGATAATCACCCGACCAAACAAGCCCGCAGCCCGGCGTACTAAATCCTCGTGGCCTCGTGTGAATGGGTCAAATGTGCCTGGATAAACTGCGATGTTTGTACTCATGTTGACTCCAGCAGATGAAAATAAACCTGGCCCGCCTGCCCCGCCTTTATAACCGACCATCGGCCTAATTGCGTGAGCGGCGCTTCCGCTTCAACATAAAGACGCGCCACAGGAGTTGCCAGTTCTTCCAGCCGGGGCGCAACGCGCGCCAGCCAGCCCTGACCATAGGGCGGATCGAGAAAGATCAGATCAAACCGCTGGCCGGTTAGGGGCACAAATTTTAGCGCATCACACGAAAACAGTTGGATTCGTCCGCAGGCAAAGCTGTCGACGTTTTTTTTCAACGTATGAAAAACGTGTTTTGATTGTTCCACACACGCCACATACGACGCACCGCGCGAGGCAGCTTCCATACCCAGCACGCCACTCCCGGCAAACAGATCGAGGCAGGTCAAACCCGTCAAATCGTGCCCTAGCCAGTTAAACAGAGTTTCGCGCACGCGATCCGGCGTTGGCCGCAGACCCGATGCATCGGTTACCTGCAGTTGCCGACTACGCCATTCGCCGCCAGTGATGCGAATTTTACTCATGCGTTGCAGAGAGGCTTACTCAGTTGCGACAACAACGGTGACCAGGTGATCACGCGGGACATGGCGGGCGAAAGCATCCCTCACCTGGGAAATCGTCACCGCATTGACTCGCGCCGGAAAATCATCCAGATAAGTGAGTGGCAAACCATAAAAACCGATGGTTGATAAATAACCCAGCAACTTGGCGTTGCTATCCAGCCGCAGTGCCAAGCCATCAACAAGATTTTTTTTCGCTGCCACCAACTCTTTCGCCGTCGGGCCTTGCGCCATGAAAGTAGTTAATACGTCATCAACCACTTTGAGTGCATCATTAACTTGTGAGCGTTTGGTTTGCAGATTAATTTCAAAGGGACCCAGCAACAATTGCGGATAAAAATAAGAACTCACGCTATACGCATAACCTCGTTTTTCGCGCACTTCTTTCATCAACCGTGATGCAAACCCACCACCTCCCAAACTGTAATTGCCCACCAGCAGGGCAAAATAATCCGCATCGCCACGCCGCACAGCGGGCAGCCCGATATGCACATGGCTTTGCGCGGCAGGATGCGCGACTTTAATTGTCTGACTTTTTGGCAGCGTGACAAGTGGCAAGGTAACAGGCGCACCGCCAGCGGGCAAGGCCTGCGATAACTGATGAGCAATCGCTTCCGCTTCGCTGCGCGAAATATCACCAATCAGAGAGATCGTCGCATTTTTAGCTGCGTAGTGTTGCTGATAAAAATCGACGAGGTCTTGTCGCGTAATGGCGGCCACGCTTTCGGCGGTTGCGCTGACGCCGTAGGGATGATCAGGATAAATCGCTGCGGCAAATCGCTTGGCGGCAATCGCACCCGGCTGCGTATCGGCTTCACGGATGGCGGCGATGCTGCGTTCTTTTTCACGCGTCAGCACGGCTTGTGGAAAAGTCGGCGCTGACAATACGGTGCGCATGAGTGCTAATGCGGTCTCACGCTCCGGTTTTGCCGAAAGCGTGCGTAGCGCCACGCTGGCGCGGTCGTTATCAACCCCGCCGCCCAGTTGAGCGCCGGTATCCGTCAGGCGTTCAGCCAATTTTTCTTCGTCCAGATCACCCGCGCCGGCATCCAGCAAACTGCGGGTGAGACCCGGCAATCCGGCTTTACCAGGCGCGGTATACACATTGCCTGCGGCAAAATCGAGTTGCACATCGAGAATCGGCAAACCACGGGTTTCAACGAAATATACGCGCGCGCCGGTGGCAGTAGTCCAGTGTTCTATTTTTACGCCTGCAGTGGCCAATGCGGAAAACAGCGCAAGAGCGAGAAAAGAGAAAATAGGTTTTAAAAAATGCATTGTCATCGTCATAAGCTTTCTGCAACTAAGTTATCAAATGGGCCAGAGTCATCACTTGCACGCTCCCTAATGCAGCGTTTTGATCGCGGGATTTGCAGAATGCTTGGGATCATTGGCATCCATCGGCTGCGGGTCAAGTACGGCGATAGTCAACGTGTCATCCTTGAAATACTTTTGAGCTACGGCCTGGACTTCTGCTGCGGTAACGCCTTTGAGTTGATCAACCAGCAGATCAACATCTCGCCACGACAAGCCAACAGCCTCCACGCCACCGATTTCCATTGCCTGTGCCATGAGTGAATCCCGCTTGTAGGTTTGCCCCGCAATGAGCTGGATTTTCACGCGGGCGAGTTCTTCCGAGGTAATTCCAGCCGTTTGTATGCGGGCAATTTCTGCGCGCAAGGCAGCCTCTAACTCAGCCACACTACGCCCCTCTGCCGGTTGGCCATCCATGGTGAACGTCGCTTCGCCACGCACCGTACCGTCATAACCTGCACCGGCGGATTGCGCAATGTGCGCACCCCGCACCAGGTTTTTTGCTAACCGCGAAGTGTCATTGCCATCAAGGATCGCAGCCAGAACTTCTAGTGCATAAGAATCGCGATCTTTATGCACGTCCTTCAAACGTGGCACTTTCCAGAGCATGGAAAGGTAGGGAAGCTTGGCAGGTGCCTTAACGTTCACCCGTCGCCAGCCTTTTTGGGTCGGCTCATTCTGTGGCTTACGCTCGGGCAGCGCGTGGGCCTTGGTCACACCATAATATTTTTGTGCCAACCGGAATACTTCCGTGTGATCGACATCGCCCACCACTACGACATACGCATTGCTCGGTGTGTACCATTGGGTGTACCAGTAATGCGCATCCTGCCAGGTCAGATGCTCCAAGTCATTCATCCAGCCAATAACCGGGCGACGATAGGGGTGCGCTAAAAACGCCGCGCCACGGGCGGCCTCACCCACTTGCGCCTGCGGATTATCGTCCGTGCGCAAACGGCGCTCCTCCATCACCACCTTGATTTCAGAAGCGAACTCCGTTGGGGTAAACGACAGATTCGTCATTCGATCCGCTTCAAGCTGCATCATTTCAGGCAATGCGGCTTTGGGCACAATCTGAAAATACGCAGTGTAGTCGTAGGAAGTAAAGGCGTTGTCCTGTCCGCCTGCTGCAGCCACGCGCTGGTTAAATTCGCCCGAGGGCAGTCGCTTGGTGCCTTTGAACATTAAATGTTCCAGAGCATGCGCCACACCCGACGTGCCATCTTTTTCGTCCATGCTGCCGGCGCGATACCAAACCATATGCACTACCGTGGGTGCGCGATGGTCTTCTTTGACGATAACGCGCAACCCGTTATGCAAAGTGGTTTCAAATGTATTGAGCGCGGAATTGGCAAAAGTCGGCGCTGGTGATACGGCGACAAATAACAAAATGGCAATGCAAATGGGCAATTTCATGGTCGAAGTGGGTAAGTAACTGTTATTAGGTAGTGCTGAAAGGTCAATGCGAGAGGGC